>JAFUYX010000002.1 GCA_017476885.1 Bacilli bacterium
ATTATTGATGATATTCAATATTTAGTTGGAGCAGAGAAGACTCAACAAGAGTTTTTCCATACTTTTAATGCACTTCATCAAGCAAATAAACAGATTATCATTAGTTCTGATCGAAGTCCAGATGATTTAAAACTCTTAGAGGAGAGACTTCGAAGTCGATTTATGTGGGGACTTCCTGTAGATATTTATCCACCTGATTTTGAATTGAGATGTAAGATTATACAATCTAAATTAAAGAATATGACTATTCGAACCAAAATTGATGAAAATGTCATTGAATATATTGCTAATAATTGTCAAAATGATGTAAGATTTTTAGAGGGAGCTTTAAATAGGCTTATGGCTTATACGGCAATGATGGTTCCTGAAACGGTGGATCTTAATTTCGCCATAGAAGCCCTTGCTGATTTTGTGAATCACAATCGATATGCCACTAGTAGTATTGAAGGAATTCAAAAAGCAGTAGCTGAGTATTATAAAATTACAGTAGAAGATTTGAAAGGAAAGAAGAGAAGTGCAAATATTGCATATCCTCGAATGGTAGCGATGTATTTAGTTCGTACTTTAACAGAAGAGAATTTAAATCGAATCGGTCTTGAATTTGGTGGAAGAGACCATTCTACTGTCATTCATGCTTGTGATAAAATTACACAAGATTTAAAAGAGAAAGTAGGGTTAGAAGCTACTTTGAAAGAGATTCAAAATAAGATGTAATGTGAATAATTGAATCGTAATGTGAATAGTTATCCACCAAAAAAATGTATATTTTGCTTAGTATTTAAAGCATTTTTTACAGTTATCCACATTATCCACATCATTAATAATATGAATATAAAAAGAAATAATAAGAAAGAAGGAGAAAAAAAATGAAATTTTCAATTGAAAAAAGTGTATTGTTAGAAAATCTAAATAATGTTGTAAGGGGAATTAGTACTAAGAATGTGATTCCAGTATTAAATGGAATTAAATTTGAGTTATCTGATAAGGGATTAACTCTTATGGCTAGTGATAGTGAACTTACCATTGAATCATTTATAGAAGCAAAAGAGATTAAAGAAATCGAAAGTACGGGGACTATTATTATTAGTAGTAAATATATTTTACCTATTATTAATAAGATGCCTAGTGATGTCATTCACTTTGAAATGCAAGATAGTTTAAAGATTAAAATTTATTCCGATTTTAATCAATATCATTTAAATTGTTTAGATCCTAGTGATTATCCATCGATTAAGTTAATCACTCATAAAGATCCCATTGTATTAAAAGCAGATGTTTTAAAGGAATTGATTAATCAAACTAGTTTTGCGATTTCTACTCAGGAGTTAAGACCTATTTTAACAGGACTTAATCTTAAGATGAATGGGGATATTTTTGAAGTAATTGCAACGGATTCTTATCGTCTTGCAAAGAAAAATATTAAACTAGATATTCCTGTAGAACAAGATGTGAACATTGTAATTCCTGGAAAAAATATTATAGAACTAGAACATATCTTAGATGATGATAGTGAAGTTTCTATGCATGTTTTTAATAATCGTGTTTTATTTGAATATAAAAATATAAAGTTCCAAACTAATATTTTATCTGGTAGTTATCCAAACACTTCTAATCTGATTCCTACTGAATTTGAAATATTAGTTCAGACAAAGAAGAGTGAATTTATGGGTGCAGTAGATAGAGCTGCCTTATTAACTCAAGGAAAAGATAAGAATATTATAAAAATGAAAATAGAGAATAAAACCATGGTAATTAATTCTTATGCTTCTGAGATTGGAAAAACAGAGGAAAGAGTTCATATTGATACGGATGAAAAGTCTAATATTGATATTTCTTTTTCTGCTAAGTATATGATGGAAGCACTAAAAACGATTAAAGATGAAGATATTTTAATTCTTTTGAATAATGATGTTAAACCCATTGTTTTAAAATCATTAACGGATGAATCCTTAATCCAATTAATTTTACCTATTAAAACTTATTAACACGATTTTTCGTGTTTTTTCTTTTTTCGACAATTTTTTTAAAACTTCTTTGCTATTCTAGTCTTAATTTTGTATTTACAAGGGGGGAATAGTCTATGATGGAGTACGAAATTAATGATGAAACTTTGGCTTTAATTGCAGTAGGAGAGGAATGTACCGAGGTTTATGAACAAAATCAGATCTTTTATGTGAATAAGAATGTGAATGAAGTTATGGAGGATAGTTGTCTTTATTTTGGAAGTACTTTAGAAGGAAGAGTCAAGGGAACGGAACGTTTAATTGGAATTCATTATAAAACTCCAGTGATTGTCGAAGAAAGTTCTGAGATGATTTTTTTTCCAACCTGTTCTACTCGTTATCATAAAGAGAATGCTTGGATTTCTTTAAGGCATATAAAATCTTATTATAAAGATGGAGGAAATCAGTCTATGATTGAGTTTCAAAATGGGGTCAAAATACCTATAAATATTTCTTTTGGATCTTTGGATAATCAAATATTGAGAGCTACTCGTTTAGAAAGTGCTCTTAGAGGTCGAAAAATGCATAAAAAACGTTTTAAATAACGTTTTTTTGTGTTATAATGTATTTAGGTATAGGAGTATTCTGATACCTAAATTTTTTCTGTAGAGACAAATTAAGGGGGTTACCGTGAAAATTGAGTTATTAAAATTGTTAAATTTTAGAAATTATCAACAACTTGAAATCTCTTTTCATCCAAGTCTTAATGTGATTTATGGAAAAAACGGTTCAGGAAAAACAAATTTAGTAGAAGCCATCTATGTTTTAGGACTTACGAGATCGTTTCGATTATCTCAAGAAAAAACTTTAATTTTAGATGGAGCGATTTCTACTAAAGTAGAAGGAGTTATTCGTAATCGTTATAAAACTACTTATACGGTTCTTTTAAATAAAGAAGCGAAGAAAGTGATGATTAACGACAATAAAGTAGGGAAATTAAGTGATTATATTTCTAAAATAACGATTGTTTTATTTCATCCTGATGATTTGAGGTTTATTAAAGATACCCCTAGTACCAGAAGAAAAAATTTAAATATTTCTATTTCTGAGATGAATTTAGATTATTTGAGAGTTTTAAATTTGTATAATAAAATTTTGAAACAACGAAATGCTTATTTAAAACAGATGATTATTAATCATCATGAAACGACTTCTTATCTTGATATTTTGACTTCTAAACTGGTTGATGCGGGTCTTTATATCTATCAAAAAAGAAAAACTTTTTTAGAAAAAGTAAATTCTTATTTAGCACGTTTGTATTTCCAAATTACAGGACTTGAGGGATTAGAGATTGTATATCGTTCTTCCTACGAAAAGAAGAGTAAAGAAGAGATTTTACAAGCAATGCAGAGTGGTTTAGAGAAAGATTTGATGTTAGGAAAAACAAGCATTGGAATTCATGGTGATGATTTGGCTTTTTTACTGAAAGGAAAAGACTTAAAAGAATATGGCAGCGAGGGACAAAAGAAGAATGCTATTATTGCTTATAAATTCAGCGAATTAGAAATATTTAAAGAAAAAACGGGATATTATCCAATATTTATTTTAGATGATTTGTTTAGTGAACTTGATCAAGAGAAAGTTCAAAATATTTTAAGACTTTTAAGTAGTGATGTCCAAACATTTATTACTACAACAAGTTTAGGTATTTTGTCTTCTTTTGAAAATCATTTGTATAAACAAATTCATATTGAAGATGGTCACGTGATAGGGGAGAGTGAAGAAAATGGAAAATGAACATTATGATGCCTCCGATATTCAAGTTCTTGAAGGGTTAGAGGCAGTACGTAAAAGACCTGGTATGTATATTGGAACAACCGATGTGAAGGGTCTTCATCATTTAGTATGGGAAATTGTGGATAACTCTATTGATGAAGCTTTAGCAGGGTATTGTCACAATATTGAAATTGTTATTAATAAAGATAATTCTATTACTGTTAAAGATGATGGAAGAGGAATTCCAGTAGGAGTACACCCTAAAACGGGTATTTCTACTGTAGAAACCGTTTATACCGTATTACATGCGGGTGGAAAATTTGGTGGAGGAGGATACAAGGTATCTGGAGGTCTTCATGGAGTTGGAGCAAGTGTAGTAAATGCTTTGTCTTCTTGGGTGAATGTTACTGTTTATAAAGATGGTAAAATTCATGAAGCTAAATTTATTCATGGTGGAAAAATAGATCAAAAACTTACTGTTATTGGGGAATGTAATCCTGATAGAACAGGAACTACTGTTACTTTTAAACCAGATCCTAGTATTTTTGATACTACTATTTACGATTATGAAACATTAAAAGTTCGTACTAGAGAGCTTGCCTTCTTAAATAAGGGATTAAGACTTACTTTAAGAGATGATCGAGATGAGGTTGATACTACTGGAGATACATTCCATTATGAAGGTGGAATCAGCGAATATGTACGTTTTATTAATCAAGGGAAGACGCCTATTCATGAAGATATCATTCATTTAGAAGGTGAAGAAGATAATGTCATGTTTGAAGTAGCCATGCAATATAATACTGGTTATAATGAGAACATCTATTCTTTTGTGAATAATATTAATACTCATGATGGTGGAACTCATGAAGAAGGAGTTCGAAGAGCTCTGACTAGAGTTATTAATAACTATGCTCGTAAAAGTGGTTTGTTAAAAGAGAAAGATGAGTCTTTAACAGGGGATGATGTTAAAGAAGGGTTAACGATGATTATTTCTTGTAAACATCCAAATCCTCAATTTGAAGGACAAACTAAGGGAAGACTTGGAAATAGTGAGGTTCGACAGCTTGCTGATAGTGTATTCTCTGCTGGTTTTGAAAAGTTTTTGATGGAGAATCCTGAAGAAGCAAAGTTAATTGTGAATAAAGGTATGCTTGCTTGTAGGGCAAGAAATGCTGCTAAAAAAGCAAGAGAAATTACAAGAAAAAGTGATTTAACGACAACAACTTTCTTTGGAAAATTATCTGATTGTAAAAGTAAAGATCCTAAAGTCTCTGAAATATTTATTGTCGAGGGAGATAGTGCAGGTGGTTCTGCTAAAAAAGGTAGAGACTCTATGACACAAGCTATTCTTCCTTTAAGAGGTAAGATTTTAAATGTAGAAAAGGCAAGATTAGATAAAGCATTAGGTAATGAAGAAATTAGAACGATTATTACTGCTTTTGGGACAGGGATTGGAGAAGAGTTTGATTTATCTAAACTTAGGTATGATAAGATTATTATCATGACCGATGCCGATGTAGATGGTTCTCATATTCGAGTTCTCTTATTAACTTTATTTTATCGTTTCTTTAGACCTATTGTAGAAGCAGGACATGTTTATGCGGCTCAACCTCCTTTGTTTCGAATTATGCATGGAAAAACGCGTAAATACGTTTTAAATGAAGAGGAAAGAGATCAATATTTAAATAGTCTTCCTGATAATGTTCGTTCTAAAGCAGAAGTTGCTCGAATGAAAGGTCTTGGAGAGATGGATGCGGAAGAATTGAATGAAACAACAATGGATATTGAAAAGCGTGTATTAAGAAAAATTACGGTGGATGATTGTGTGTCAGCAGATGCGATATTTGAAAAACTTATGGGTGATGAAGTAGAGCCAAGAAGAGATTTTATTGTTGAAAATGCAGGATATGCAATTAACATTGATATTTAGAAGTGGGGTGAAGTAGAATGGATGAAGATAAGAGTTTAAATCAACTTCTTGAAGCAGCTGAAGAAGATGCTAAGGAAGGAGAAAATCAAGAAGAAAAAATAGAAGAAGGTCATGAAGATATTGATATTCATGTTGCTAATACTGATTTTAGTGGATATTTTCATGAAAGAGATAGTTTAACAGAGAATAATATTGTAAATGAAGTTTCTACCTCTTTTTTAGAGTATTCTATGAGTGTTATTACCTCTCGTGCTTTACCAGATTTAAGAGATGGATTAAAACCTGTTAATCGCCGTATTTTATGGTCTATGTTTGAAAGTGGTTATACACCAGATAAGCCTCATCGTAAATCCGCTAAAACGGTTGGTGAAGTTATGGGTAATTACCATCCACATGGAGATTCTTCTATTTATGAAGCGATGGTAAGAATGGCTCAAGATTTTAACCAAAGATATATGCTTGTTGATGGTCACGGAAACTTCGGAAATATTGAAGGGGACGGAGCAGCAGCAATGCGTTATACAGAGTCAAGACTTGCAAAACTTTCTCTAGAATTATTAAGAGATATTAGAAAAGACACCATTGATATGACGGATAACTTTGATTTTACAAGAAAAGAGCCGGTGGTATTGCCTTCTAGATTTCCTAATATCTTGGTTAATGGAACGATGGGAATTGCTGTTGGAATGGCGACTAATATTCCTCCACATAATTTAGGTGAAGTGATTGATGGATGTGTTGCCTATATTGACAATCCAGATATTGAACTTGATGAATTGATGAAGTTTGTTAAGGGGCCAGATTTTCCGACGGGAGGTATTATCCTAGGAAATAAGGGAATTAGACAAGCCTATGAAACCGGTAGAGGAGGAATTGTAATTCGTTCCAAAGCTTCTATTGAAGAAGTAGGAAATCATAGTAATATCATTATTACTGAAGTTCCTTATGGCGTAAATACTTTGGAACTTAAGAATCGTGTTGCGGATTTGGTTCATAATAAGGTCATTGATGGTATTAGTGACTACCATACAGATTTAAAAGATGGTGTTAAGATTACAATTACTTTAAAGAAAGATGCAAATCCACAAGTTGTTTTAAATAATTTATATAAACATACGAATTTTCAAGTTAATTATGGAATTATTTTCTTAATGCTTGATAATGGGGTTCCAAGAACATTAGGATTAAAAGCTATTATTTCTAAGTATATAGATCATCAAAAAGAAGTTATTATTCGAAGAACAAAGTTTGAACTTAATGAAGATGAAAAAAGAGTTCATATTTTAGAAGGTTTAAAGATTGCTTTAGACCATATTGATGAAGTGATTTCTATTGTTCGTGGTGCTTTAGATGATGATGAGGCTAGAACGAAGTTAATGCAACGTTTTGGATTAACAGAGATTCAAAGTAACAGTATATTAGAGATGAGAATACGTCGTTTAACTGGTTTAGAGCGTGAAAAGATAGAGAGTGAATTAAATGACTTGTTAAATGAAATTGACCGCTTAAAATCAATTTTAGCAAGCAATCAGAAGGTTTTAGATATCATCAAGGAAGAAATGCTTGATATTAAGAAACGTTTTGCCGATGAAAGACGAACTCATATTGATATGACGGCAATTGAATATATCGAAGATGAATCTTTAATTCCTGAACAAAATATTATGATTGCCTTAACTAATAAAGGTTATATTAAACGTATTACTTTAGATACCTTTAAGACTCAAAATCGTGGTGGTGTTGGAGTCAAAGGTATGAGTACTAATGAAGAAGATTTTGTTGATCAATTACTCAACTTATCCACTCATGATTATATTTTATTCTTTACTAATAAAGGTAAAGTGTATCGGATGAAAGGGTATGAAGTTCCTGAATTCAGTAGGCAATCTAAAGGACTTCCAATCATTAATTTGTTACAGATTGAAAAGGAAGAAAAAGTGAAGTTCTTTATTAAAGTTAGTCAAGAAGAAGAATCAAAATATTTGTTATTTGTTACAAAGAATGGTATTGTTAAACGTACTGCTTTAAATGAATTTGATAATATTCGAAATAATGGTAAGATTTGTATTACTATGAAAGAGAATGATGAACTTGTTAGTGTTCGTAAAACGAGTGGCCATGATATGATTTTACTTGGTTCAAGTTCTGGAAGAATGGTAAAAACAAGCGAAACAAACGTTCGTGTTATGGGTAGAACTGCGAGTGGTGTTCGTGGAATAAATCTAGATGGATATGATTGTATTGGTGCTGAGATAGCGACTGATAATGATAAAATTTTAATTGTTACAGAAAAAGGTTATGGTAAGCAAACTCAAGTGTCTGATTATCGAGAAACAAGTCGTGGTAGTAAAGGAGTGAAAGCTTTAAATGTTACTGAAAAGAATGGAAATTTAGTTGCATTTAAGTTAGTTCATGAAAATAGTGATGTTTTGATTATTACTGATACTGGTATGTTAATTCGATTACCTCTAGATCAGATTTCAACTCTTGGTCGTGTTACGCAAGGAGTTCGTTTGATACATTTAAAAGATAATCAAGTAGTTTCTACTATGAGTATAGTAGATCATGATAGTGATGAAGAAGTTACTGAACAAGTTATTAACAATGAGAGTTCGCCATCATTAAATGAAGAGTAAACTATTACTCTTTTTTTTGGGTTACGAAAACCACCTGTTATACAGGTGGTTCTAAAAAGCTTAAGCGTTGCAAAGAAAAGCCTCCCTTGCTAGAATAAGTGCTGTTTATCGAATGCACAAGAAAGCAAAGGAGGCGTCCTGAATGGACATGAATAGTTTAGCACACACGAAGTGGAATTGTAAATACCACGTAGTGTTTGCGCCAAAGTTTAGACGAAAAGTTATATATAATCAATTAAGAAAAGATATAGGAAAAATATTGCGTATGTTGTGTGATAGGAAAGGAATAGAAATTATCGAGGCAGAATTATGTCCTGATCATGTACATATGTTGATAAAAGTACCACCAAAAATGAGCATAGCAGGAGCAATAGGATATTTAAAAGGAAAAAGTACTCTGCTTATTTTTGAAAGGCATGCAGACATGAAATATAAATATGGGCAGAGGCAATTTTGGTGTAGAGGATATTATGTAGATACCGTTGGAAAAAAT
>JAFUYX010000040.1 GCA_017476885.1 Bacilli bacterium
CGATTGTAGTGGATCGAAATGTAGTCGTGAAAGCAAGAAGTCATGTTCCAGAATATCAATTAAAGATTTCTCAAGGAACAGGTACTACGATTACAGTGAATCGAAGTTTTTCTATAAAGGGAGGAAAAGGAATTTTACACCAAGGAGATCCTATTTATCAAGGGGATCAACTTATTATCAGTGTAAGTGCTAATACGGCTGCATATAATACTCCTGTTTTAAGGGTCAATAATGGTGCCTTTACCAGTGGTGGGGTATATAAGGTTTCTAATCCTATCAATAATGAACTGTTGATTTCGTCCAGTGCTACGGTGAAGGAATATAAGTTAACGAAAACACAAGGAGATGGAACGACTTTAACGATTCAAAGAACTGCTTCACCAATAGGAAAAGGAATTCTTGGAGACTTAGAAAACAATGCTAAAATTTATTATAATGATACTTTAAAAGTAACTGTGAGTGCTAAGACAGGATATAAAGACGCTAAGATTGTTGCAGGAGGAACGTCTTTGAATAGTGGTGGAGTGAAAACTATTACTGGAAATCTTGCAATTTCATCTTCTGCTTCTAAAATTACTTATAATGTCACGTATAATGCCAATGGTGGTTCTGGTGCTCCAGGTGCTCAAACCAAAGTTTATGGAACAAATCTAACTTTGAGTTCGACAAAACCAACAAGAACAGGATATACTTTTATGAATTGGAATACGAAAGCAGATGGGAAGGGAACTTCTTATAATGCAGGAGCTAGTTATTCTGCTAATGCTGCTTTGAATTTATATGCGATTTATAACCCAAATACTTATAGTATTTCGTATAATTTGGATGGTGGTTCTTATGGAGAAAATTACCCAACAAGTGCTACATATGACACTGCGTTTACAGTAAATAACCCTACTAAGAATGGACATACTTTTACAGGATGGAATATTACAGGAATGGATAGTGTTACTCACAACTATGGTTCTTCTACAACAACAAATACATCTATTAATGGAACAAAAGCTACTTCTTTCAAGAACTTAAGAGCAACATCGGGAACGGTTACTTTTACTGCTGAATGGGAGCCTGATAGGCAAAATCAATGCTTTTTATTAGCGGGTAAAGGTACTGGAAAAAATGGAACTGATCTTTCAGCAGCAAATTATGCATATGATTATGAAGGAGGTGGAGGTATCATATTCCCAAGAACTGATGCTTTAGGGATGTGGTTTGAATTAAATCCATATGCAACTGCTACTCAAATAGATTTTAGGTGGAAGGGTGCTTCGAATTCTCCTAACACATGGTATTCTGCAAGTCGTTATAAACCAAGTAGTAGTATAAGGGGGTATAAAGGTCCATACACTATAGAAGTATATGAGGCTGGACATGTTGGTGAATATCAGTATTTACAAGATACTGTAATTATAAAGGGAATTTGGGAATCCGATGATAGGTATTATGGAACATGGTCTTGTGAACATGGAAAGAGTGGAAGTGCATTTTTAGATTAATTAAAACAAAATAATTGTATGTAATCCTATTATGATAGTAGTAATGGTTTTGACATGAATTTGAAAGAAAAGCGGTGTTATACATCGTTTTTTTCTTTTATGAAAATGCTTAGTGTGGTACAATGAACTAGGTGATATCAATGTATAGTTATATGAAGGGATTTATTAAGGAACAAGAAGGAAATTATATTGTGTTAGAAAATCATGGGATTGGTTATCAAATATTTGTTTCAAATCCTTTTCAGTTTAAAATGGATGAAGAAGTTAAAGTGTATCTTTATAATCAAGTGAGAGAAGATGAGAATTCTTTGTATGGGTTTTCTACCAAAGAAGAAAAGGAATTGTTTTTGAAACTGATTAATGTCAAAGGAGTAGGTCCTAAACTTGTTATGCCTATGTTTGCCAGTGGAAGTGTTTCAGGAATTATTGACGCCATTGATCGGGAAAATATTTTATATCTTAAGAAGTTTCCTAAAGTTGGAGAAAAAGTGGCACGTCAAATTATTTTGGATTTAAAAGGAAAACTTGCTACTATCGGCGATTCTCCATCTGTTGGTGGATTTGATGAACTTGTTAGTGTTTTAGAAGGACTGGGTTATAAGCTTGCTGATATTAAGAAAGTATTACCAAATCTTGATTCTAGTGAGCCTATTGAAACTCAGGTAAAGGATGCGTTAAAATATATGTTAAAATAAAGGAGGTAGAAAAGTATGGAAGATGATAAAATACTAGAAGCTCATAAAACAGAAGAAGATGTTTTTGAAAATAATATTCGTCCCCAAAGTTTAAAAGAATATGTCGGGCAAAAAGAGATTACTGATAATTTACATGTTTTTATTGAGGCGGCTAAGATTAGGGACGAGTCTTTGGATCATGTGTTATTATATGGTCCACCTGGACTTGGAAAAACTACGCTTGCCCATATTATTGCAAATGAGCTTGGGGTTCATATTAAAACGGCCTCAGGTCCTTCAATAGAAAAGAGTGGGGATTTAGCGGCTATTTTATCGACATTAGAACCCGGGGATGTGTTATTCATTGATGAGATTCATCGAATGCCAAAGTTTATTGAAGAAATTTTATATCCTGCTATGGAAGATTTTGAGATGGATTTAGTCTTAAATAGTGATGGAAAAAGTCGCAATTTAAAGATTGATTTACCTCCTTTTACTTTAGTTGGGGCTACTACTAGAGCAGGTGATATTTCTAGTCCATTACGAGATCGTTTTGGAATTGTGTCGAAATTGAATTATTATAGTGAGGATGAACTTACACAGATTGTAAAAAGAACTAGTAGAGTTCTTTCTATGCCTATTGAAGAAGAGGCAGCAAGATTAATAGCTAAAAGATGCCGAAAAACGCCTAGAATTGCGAATCGTCTGTTTAAAAGAATTCGTGATTTTGCTTTAGTAGCTGGACAGGAAACGATTGATTTTGAACTTGCTAATGATTCATTAAAGAGGCTTAAAGTTGATGATTATGGTCTTGATGCAATTGATATTGAATATTTAAAAAGTTTGATTGAAAAGTTTAATGGTGGTCCTGTTGGAGTTGAAACGATTGCAACATCCATTGGAGAAGAACCTTCTACTGTGGAAGATGTTGTAGAGCCCTTTTTACTTCAAGAAGGATTTATTAAGAGGACACCTAGAGGAAGAGTTGTATGTGAGAAAGCATATGATCATTTAAAAATTGCTCATAATTCAAGTTTGTTTTAGTATAGGAAGTGCATGAAATGAAAAAGAAAAATCGAATTATTATTGTAGAAGGACCTCAAGGAACTGGAAAAACCACTCTTGCTAATTTTTTAAGAGAAAATATTGCTGGTTCAAATTTATATAGACTTTCGGGTCAAAAAGATAAAAGCGTAATGGGAAAAGAATATAGTATTGCTATGTATAATGCTTTATTTGATTATATGAAGAAAATGGAAGCTATTCCTATGGATTTAATATTTGATCGTACTTTTTTTACAGAAGAAGTTTATGGCCGTTTAGGATATAAAGAGTATTCTTTTACGGATGAATATTTTTCTTTATTAAGCCGGTTAAATAAGTTGAAATATGATATTTATTATTATTCGTTGTACCTTGATAAAGTTGATCTTTTTCGGAAAAGATTAGAAAGACCTAATCATCATCAGTATCAAACTTTTAGTATTGATAATAGTGTAAATCAGCAGAAGGTTTATCATGATATTGCTTGTGAAATTAAGGAAAAGACAAATATTTTTGTAGAAGAACTTGCGATGGATGATTTTGATAGAGCTTATGATTTCGTTTGTAAGCAACTTAAAATTACTAGAAAGTAGGGATTAAAGTGACCACAAATGATTTTGATTATGATTTACCAGAAGAGTTGATTGCTCAGACTCCTTTGAAAGAGCGTAGTTCTTCTAGGTTATTAGTGATGGATAAGACTACAGGAGAGTTAGAACATAGAGTTTTTAGTGACATTATCAATTATTTATATCCTGGGGATGTTCTTGTTTTAAATAATACGAAAGTAATTCCAGCAAGGTTAATTGGAGAAAAAGAAGATACGAAAGCGGTAATTGAACTTCTTTTGTTAAGAGATTTAGGAAATGATACTTGGGAGTGTCTATCTAGACCTTATAAGAGACTGCATGTTGGAACCATGATTTCTTTTGGAAAAGAATTGAGAGCAGAGGTTCTGTCTTTGAAGGGAGAAGGAGTGGTTGAGGTAAAACTTCTTTATGAAGGAATATTGATGGAGATTCTTGATCGACTTGGTGAAATGCCACTTCCACCTTATATTCATGAAAAATTAGAAGAAAAAGATCGGTATAATACGGTTTATGCTAAAGTTGAAGGAAGTGCTGCGGCTCCTACAGCTGGACTTCATTTTACTGAAGAGTTATTGAATCAAATAAAAGCCAAAGGGATTATTGTTACTTATGTGACTTTACATGTTGGCCTTGGAACTTTTAGACCCGTTGAAGAAGAAAAAATAGAAGATCACATGATGCATAGTGAGTTTTATCATATGAGTCAAGAAACCGCTGATATTTTAAATCTTGCTAAAAAAGAGGGAAGGCGCATCATCGCCGTTGGAACAACTAGTACTAGAACTTTAGAAAGTGTTATGCAGCTTTATCATAGGTTCCAAGAATGTTCTGGAAATACTTCGATTTTTATTTATCCTGGGTATGAGTTTTTAGCAATCGATGGTCTCATTACGAATTTCCATTTGCCTAAGAGTACTTTAGTGATGCTTGTATCTGCCTTTTCTTCTAAAGAAAATATATTGCATGCTTATCGTGAAGCAGTAAACAATAAATATCGTTTTTTCTCTTTTGGAGATGCGATGTTTATTATAAATAAAAGATAGAGAAATTGTTTGATTTCTCTATCTTCTTTTTTTATGTTGGTCTGCTATTGCTAGAAGTCTTTCTTTTTCACGTTTTAAAGCTTCTTTTAATCTTTTTTGATATTCAGGATCATTTTCTTTTGCGGCAATTGTTTTTGCCATCCATTCTTGTTTTTCTTTTTCATTCATAACATGTCCCATAATATATCCCCCTTTCGATATGGGTCATATACTATATCAAAAATATGAAAATGTCAAGTAAAACTTTACAAAAGAGTTTATTTGCATCATCCTGTTATTACGAAAGCATTTAGAAAAATGTATGTAAAAAGATAGAAATGTTCTATCTTTTTTGATACAATACTTTTGGTGATGTGGATGCTTACTTTTGAAAAAATTAAAACAGAAAAAAATAGTCAAGCTCGACTTGGGAAGATTATTTATAATGGCGTAGAATATGAAACTCCTATGTTCATGCCTGTTGGTACTCAGGCAACTGTTAAGACTTTGAGTCCTGAAGAGGTTAAAGAGACGAAAGCTGGAATTGTTCTTGCTAATACGTATCATTTATGGTTAAGACCTGGGGATGATGTGGTAAGAGATGCAGGTGGATTACATCAATTCATGAATTATGATGGCCCAATGCTTACTGATTCAGGAGGATTTCAAGTGTTTTCTCTTGCTAGACCAAAAGATATTACCGAAGAAGGAGTTCATTTTAAAAATCAATATAATGGAGATTCTTTATTGTTAACGCCTGAAAAGTCGATTGAAATTCAACAGAATTTAGGTGCGGATATTATTATGAGTTTTGATGAGTGTGTTGGTTTTCCTCATACGAGAGAATATGCTGAGAAGTCCATGGAGAGAACTCTTAGATGGGCTAAACGTGGAAAAGATGTTTTTCAAAAAAATGGACAACTTTTATTTGGTATTGTTCAAGGGGCAGAGTTTGAAGATTTAAGAAGCAAATGTGCTAAGGAACTTGTTCAAATGGATTTTGATGGTTATAGTGTTGGTGGAACTGCGGTTGGAGAACCAAAAGAGATTCAATATAAAATGGTTGAATATTCTACAAAGTATTTACCTGAAGATAAATTAAGATATTTGATGGGGGTTGGAGATCCTATTGATTTAATTGAAAATACCATTCGAGGAATTGATATCTTTGATTGTGTGTCTCCAACAAGACTTGCAAGGCACGGACATGCTTATACAAGGTATGGTAAAATGAATCTAAAAAATGCTAAGTATAAAAGAGATTTTACTCCAATAGAAAGTGATTGCGATTGCTATGCTTGCAAACATTATACAAAAGCTTACATTAAACATTTGATTCACGCTGAAGAAACGTTTGGAGCTCGACTTTTATCCATCCATAATATTCGTTATTTAGTTCGATTGATGGAGAAGATGAGAGAAGCAATTAAAGAAGATCGAATCTTAGAATTTAAAGAAGAATTTGTCAGAGATTATTATGGAGAAGAAAAATGAAGTCAAAAGTGATTGTTTTAGTGACTTTTATTGTTGTTGTTTTCTCTTTGATTGCGGGAACTGCTTATAAAGTATATCAAATCCATCAAAAAAGAAGTTATATGGTTGTTGAGAAGAGAATTGTGGAAGGCGCTATTGCTTGTATCCATGATTCTGTGTGCAAAGATGAGGATATGAGTCTTGGATTTTTAATTGATAAAGGGTATGCTAAAGAAGAACTAAATCCTCAAACAAAGTTATACTATAGTAGGGATTCTCTTATCAAAAAAGAAAACCAGACTTTTGTCTTTTATGGTGTTTAATGTTTTTTATTAATTCCTATCATGGAACCTAATGTGGAAGATAGAATTAGAACACAGTAATAGATGATTCTATGTATGGAAAAGTGATTTTGAAAAAATATGAGATTAATGAAGATGAGGAAAAAGATGTAGATACCTCCAATTTTTAAACCTTCTAAATAACCTTTAGAAGGCGTTTTTTTGCCATAGATAAAACCAATGATGGAGAAAAATACAATCATAAATACGAAGATTATATTTTCTGTTGCATTGGAATGTAAAAAGTGAATTTGATTTAAAAACGTTAATAGAAGAGAGAACAGGAATAAGTATACAATAAAGATAAGAAGAATATGAAATCTGTTTTTGAATTTCTTCATGAAATATCACCTAATTCATTGTATGATTTGATTAAAAAAATAGAAGTCAGTCCATAATGATATTAGGTGATTTTTATGTCTGAATTACTGTTAGTTTTACTTCGAACCATATTTTTTTATTTTTTTGTTACTTTTTTGTATCGAATGATGGGAAAAAGAGAAATTGGAGAATTAAGTATTACGGATTTAACGATTTCTATTTTAATGGCCGAGCTTGTGGCAATTTCTATTGAAGAAACAGATAAGTCCATGTTGCAAACCATCCTTCCTTTGATGGTGCTAACCATATTGGAAATTCTTCTTGCTTTTTTTAGTATGAAGTTTCGGAGATTCCATAGTTTTTTTGAAGGCAAGCCATCCTTAATTATCGTTCATGGAAATCTTAATTATAAAGAAATGATTCGTCAACGTTATAGTTTGGATGATCTTCTTTTAGCAATGCGTCAAAAAGGGCTTCATGATTTATCAGAAGTAGAGTATGCATTTTTAGAAACCAATGGTAAACTATCTATTTTTCCATATCAGCATTTTCATTTGTCTAGTGATTATCCAATCCCTGTTATTGTGGATGGAGTTATTAATGAGAGTACTTTAGAACAGATTGGAAAGACAAAAACTTGGTTAGAACAGGAATTAGCATTCAAACATTTGACTCGGAAAAATGTTTTCTATGCATTTTATAAAAAGAAAAGAATTTATTTTATCCAAAAAGATTCTACTTCCTAGAATTCGACATTATTTTTCATTGTCCCTTGCTAGAATAAAGAAGAGGTGAAGGAAATGAAGAAAATTGTAGTGATTCTTCTTGCTATTTTATCCGGGGCTATTCTAAGTATTACAATCCTTCTTTATACTCACAAAAGAGAGGAAAGAAGTGAATTGAATGAATTTTATGTCTTACAATTAGGAACGTATGAGAATAAAGCAAATGCTCTTCAAAAAAGCGAAGAATATCCTTCGGTTATTTTTGAAAAGGATGGGTTCTATCTTGTTTTGGCTGGAGTATCTTTTCATGAGAATTCTCTTCAACGTTTAGAAGATTCTTTAACCAAAAAAGGAATTTCTTTTTATAAGAAAAAGTTGAAATTAAAAGTTTCATCGATAGAGGATTTTAAAAAATATGAATTGTTTTTAGGAAAAGAAATTCAAGAAACAACTTTGGAATATTTAAATTTAAAGATGCTAGGAAGTGTTGAGATATGATGAGAGATTTACCAAGTGAAGAGAAACCTAGGGAAAAGGCGAAAAAATATGGGATTGAAGTTTTATCCAATACTGAATTAGTAGCCCTTCTTTTTCGCACTGGAAAGAAAAACCAATCTGTGATGGAGTTAAGCAGAAATCTTGTAAAACAGTTTTCTAATTTTGAACGAATTCAAGATTTAAGATATGCTTCTTTGGCTTCTTTAAGTGGGGTTGGAGAAGCAAAGGCACTTTCTTTACTTGCAGCTTTAGAACTAGGAAAAAGAATTTATTTAAAGCAGGAAGAACTTCCTTTTAAGATTATTGATACTAAAACTGTGTATGATTATTGTAAGTCTTTTTTGGAAGGTGAGACTCAAGAAAAATTTTTTTGTTTGTTTTTGGATACTCAAAATCATGTGTTAGCCAAGAAGATTCTTTTTGTAGGAACAGTAGATCATAGTACTGTACATGCTAGAGATATTTTTCGCGAGGCCATGTTGAATAATGCTTCTAAAATTATATGTGTTCATAATCATCCTTCTGGAAAAGCATTTCCTAGTAGTGAGGATATCGTCTTTACGAAAAAGATTGTTAAGATTGGAAAGATGATAGGAATTTTTGTTATTGATCATGTGATTATTGGAAGAAATGAGTTCTATAGTTTTTTAGAACACGGAAGGATGGATGAGTCATGAAAAAAATGAGGTGGTATTATTTTCTTTTTTTCCTCTTTTTGTTTTTATTGTTTGGATTAGAATATGCCAAACGATTTATGATTCAAGAAGATTCTTTATTGAAGGAACATTTTATTTATGAATATGATTATCTTCAATTAAAGAAAGAGTATGAAGAATTAAAGAATCTTCATGAACTTCCGTTTCAATCTGAAGATTCTTTTATATCAAGTAAAGTTCTTTTTAAAGATCCTTATCATTTTTATGAAGAAATGACCATTTTAAAAGGAAGGAATCAAGGTCTTCAAGAAGGGGATGTTGTTGTGAATGAAAAGGGATATGTAGGAAAGATTAAAAAAGTTGATGATTCTTCTTCTTTGGTAGAACTTTTATACCATCCTCAAACACAGATGGCGGTTACAATTGAGGATAGTTATGGAATCCTTAGTATTGAAAATCATCAAATTTTTGTCAAAAAAATTACTTCTAAGGTTCCTATTGCTGTAGGGAGTGTGGTTCGTACTTCGAAATATTCTAGAGTTCCTGCAGAAGTTCCTATTGGAGAAGTGAAAGAGGTAATCTCTTCTTCTACGGAACAGGTATTACTTATCGAACCTTATGTTGATTTTGAACACTTAAACTATGTTTCAATTCGAAAGGGAATGAACTTATGAATTACGTTCTATTTTTTCCAATGACGTTTTATTTAACCTTGTATTTTTTACCTCTGACAAAAAGAATATTTCTTTGTCTTTTTGTAGGTTTACTATTAGATGTTATTGTGTATTCTTTTCCTTTTTATCATTGTCTTACACTGTTCTTTTTATTGTTAGTATCTTTGTTTTTTGAAAAGAAAAAGTGTTCTAGAATCGTTCAAATTATCGTTGCTACGATTTTGTATTATGCATTTCTTTCTTTCTTTTTAAAGGAGTGTTCTTTCCCTGTTGTTGTGATTAATCTCGTTTATAATGTGTTTTTTACCATTCTATTTTTTATGAAACATACGATTAAAGTATAATTATTCGTATAATAGAGTAATCTTTTTATTGACATCTTTGATGAGTTTATCTTCTTTTAGATTTTTTAGTTCTCTCATCATGGCACTTCTATCTACTGCTAAGTAGTCTGCTAAGGATGTGTATGTCATGATTAAGTTAAAACTTTTGGAGTGGTTTTTCTTGGCTTCTGCTTCAAAATAAGCCAGTAGTTTTTCGCGAATGGTTTTGAGTGTTAGTAATTGAATTCGCTCGTTTTTTTCTTTGATATGACTTAGAGAGTTTAAAAGTAGGTTTTTTATAAATTTTTGGTAGTAGGCTTTGTGATATCCTTGATAACTGTTTAAATCATTGGTGTTGATGATTAGAATTGAAGAGTTTTCTTGAGTAAGAATTTCAAATTCTTCATCGAAATTTGTAAGGGAAGAGAAGACATTTCCTTCTTCTAAGATTTCAAAAGTTGTTTTCATTCCTCTTGCGTTGGTTCTGGAAATTTCGATTTTTCCTTTTAAGAGAATTCCTAAAAAGTCTCCCGTTAGTTCCCTTTTTAATGAGGTGTTTTTTGGATAGAACATCGTATGTACTTTTAAAGCGTTAAGAAGTTTACGTTTCTCCTTGTCATTTAAGTTTACAAATACATTTCCCATAAAATCAGCCTTTCTAAAACTATTTTAACTTTTTATGTAAAATGTTGCAAGTGCAACATTCTTTTTTGAATTAGATATGTTATATTTTTCTCGTAATGTTAGAGGAGGATATTGATGAAAGTAGTGAAAAGAGATGGACATATCGTAGATTATGATCCACAAAAAATTGTGGCTGCAATTACAAAAGCCAATCAAGAAGTAGCAGAAGAGGAGATGGCTACTCAAAATGAGATTAAAAAAGTGATTAAGTATATTGAATCTTTAAATAAAAAGAGAATTTTAGTAGAAGATATTCAAGATATTATTGAACAAAAGTTAATGAGTTTTGGAAAGTATGTACTTGCAAAAAAATATATTACTTATCGTTATACTAGGGAACTTGTTCGTAAGTCTAATACTACCGATCGTTCTATTAAAGAACTTATTAATGGTGAAAGTGAGTATTGGAATACGGAGAACTCTAATAAGAATGCAACCGTGGTAACGACTCAGAGAGATTATTTAGCAGGTATTACGAGTACTGATATTACAAGAAGATTTTTACTTCCAGAAGATATTGTACAAGCTCATGATGATGGAATTATTCATTTCCATGATGCCGATTATTTTGCTCAGAATGCCCTTCATAATTGTGATTTAATTAATCTAGAGGATATGCTTGAAAATGGAACCAATATCAATGGAGTCATGATTGAAAAACCTCATCGTTTCTTAACGGCGATGACGATTGCAACTCAGTTGATTACTGCGGTATCTTCTAGTCAATATGGTGGATGTACAATTTCTTTAACGCATTTAGCCCCTTTCTTAAGAGCTAGCAAGGAACGTTATGAAGAAAAGTATAAGCACTATAAGATTACGAAAGAAGAACAAAAGAAACTCGTAGAAGCGGATTTAAAGAAGGAACTTGCTGATGGAGTTCAAACGTTCCAATATCAGATTAATTCAATGACTACTACTAATGGACAAGCGCCTTTCTTAAGTGTAAATATGTATTTAGGAGAGACTGAAGAATATAAAGAAGAACTTGCCATGATTATTGAAGAGTTCTTGAATCAACGAATTTTGGGAATGAAAAATGAGGCAGGAGCCTATATTACCCCAGCTTTTCCTAAACTTTTATACGTGTTAGAAGAAGATAATATTCATCCTGATTCTAAATATTATTATTTGACCGAACTTGCTGCAAAAAGTACTGCAAAACGAATGGTTCCAGATTATATTTCTGAAAAAATGATGAAAGAATTAAAGAAGAATGAGTATGGGGAAGGGGAGTGCTATCCATGTATGGGATGTCGTTCTTTCTTAACTCCAGATCGAAGCATTAGTCTTGGAAATATTGCCAAAGCTAAAAATTATGTAGAAGGCAAAGGAAAGTATTATGGAAGATTTAATCAAGGTGTAGTAACGATTAACTTACCTGATGTTGCTTTATCGAGTGATAAGGATATGGATGCTTTCTGGAAGATTTTTGATGAAAGACTTGAACTTTGTCATAGAGCCTTACAAATTCGTCATAAAAGACTTTCTCAAGCAACTTCTGATGTAGCGCCTATCTTATGGCAACATGGTGCTTTAGCTAGACTAGAAAAGGGAGAATCGATTCATGAATTGTTACATCATGGATATTCTACAATTTCTTTAGGTTATGCTGGATTATATGAATGTGTAAAGTATATGACTGGACATTCTCATACCGATAATGGAATTGGAAAAGAATTTGGATTACAAGTCATGCAACGGATGAATGATGCTTGTAAGAAATGGAAAGAAGCAGAAGATATTGATTATTCTGTTTATGGAACTCCTATTGAGTCTACTACTTATAAGTTTGCTAAGTGTTTGAGAGAAAGATTTGGAACGGTGAAAGGAATCACAGATCGTGATTATATTACCAATTCTTATCATGTTCCTGTTTTTGAAGAGATTGATGCGTTCACGAAGTTATCTTTAGAAAGTGAATTCCAAAAACTGAGTCCAGGGGGTGCAATTTCTTATGTTGAAACTCCAAACTTAGAAAACAATTTAGATGTTGTCATGGAAATCATTCAGTTTATTTATAATAATATTATGTATGCTGAATTAAATACAAAGAGTGATTATTGTCAAGTATGTGGCTATACTGGAGAAATTTTAATTGATGATAATCTTGAATGGTATTGTCCAGAATGTGGTAATAGAGACCATGATAAATTAAATGTGGCAAGACGTACTTGTGGTTATATCGGTTCTAATTTCTGGAACAAAGGAAGAACTCAAGAGATTAAAGAAAGAGTTTTACATGTAGACAATAAAGATGATGCTCCCGTTAAGAAGAGTACAAAGAAATGAGATTTGCTAAAATAAGAAAGATGGATATCTCTAATGGACCAGGGGTTAGAGTATCTATTTTCTTTCAAGGCTGTCCTTTTCATTGTAAGAATTGCTTTAATCCAGAAACTTGGGATTTTAACGGGGGAGAAGAATACACGAAGGAAGTCAAAGAAAGAGTTCTAGATTTAGCACAGTTCTCTCATATTAAAGGATTATCCATTTTAGGTGGAGAGCCTTTGGATGATAAAAATATTGAAGGGGCTTTAGAACTAGCTAAAAGTTTTAAAGAAAGATATCCAGATAAAACGATTTGGTTATGGACTGGTAATCTCTTTGAAAACAAAAAAGACAAAGAAATTATGAAGTATCTTGATGTGTTAGTGGATGGCCCTTATCAAGATGAGAAAAGAGATCCTAGATTGAAATGGAAAGGGAGTTCTAATCAACGAGTGATTGATGTGAAAAAAAGCTTAGAGAAAGGAAGTGTTGTGTTATATGAAGACTAGAGGTTTTGAAATTGCAAAAGGTTATGAAAATCAAGATATTAACTTACCTGTTCGCAAAACAAAGTATAGTGCAGGATATGATATTGAGGCTGCTGAAGACATTGTTGTCCCAAGTTTTAAAAAAGGGATGGCACCTACTTTCATTCCTACAGGACTTAAGGCTTACATGGCTAGTGATGAAGTTTTGTATTTATACAATCGAAGTTCGAATCCTAAGAAAAAAGGATTAATTCTTGCTAATAGTGTTGGGGTTGTCGATAGCGATTATTATGGAAATATTGATAATGATGGACATATTATGTTTGCTTTTTATAATATCAAAGAAGAAGATATTACTATTAAAAAAGGAGAAGCCATCGGTCAAGGAGTTTTTTCTAAGTATTTCGTCGTTGATGATGATGTTTCAGAAGGCGAAAGAATAGGTGGATTTGGTTCTACTAATAAGGTGTAGTTTAGGCTACATCTTTTTTCTTGAAATTAAATAATGAGTGTGATACCATATAATTATATAATAGTAGAAAAGAGTTGGATGTTGAATGAAAAATAAAAAGAGATTAACAATAGGCTTCCTAGTAGCTTTCATTGCCTTAGTAGCAGGAGTATCTTATGCGTACTTTACAGCCACCTTCCAAAATCTAGGAGAGAGAGAAACAAGTATTACTTTAGCTGAAATGGGAAGCTTGAAACTAACTGCAACTCAAGCAACCTATACCAGTGGAAATCAATACCCAGGGGACATGGCGATTCAAAAATTTACAGTAGAACCAGTATCCAAAGGCTCAGGAATCTATGAACTCGATTTAACAGGAGTGATTGATGAATCAATCTTTGGAAGTGACGTAGAAATCCAACTTTATAAATCAATCGATAATACAGAAGTAACAGTAACAGAAGGAGATTTAACACAAGAAGGAGATAACTTCTCAAGAGTAGATACTTTAGTGACTAATGGATTAGTACCCGTCTATAATAAAGGATTAAAGAATGGATTAAATATCTTATTCCAAGAAGAATTCGAGGTCATAGAAGAAAGTGGAGTACTAAAAGTAAGAGAGAATAGCACTTCTACATCTTATCCAAAATATACCTTCTATCTAGTTTATAATTATAAGAATAATGGAAATCAAAATAATCAAATGGGACAAACATTTAACGGAACCATTTCAGGAAGACTAGTGAAAGAACTGAGTGGAGCAGGAGTGATTGCCAAACTAGCAGGAAATGCCCCAAGAAACAGTACAGCTCTGATAGATAATGGAGAAGTACTAGATGGAGAAGAAGTGGTATGTACCAATACTCTAGCGTATGACGATTTTGGCAATCTAAGATATGTTGGGGCTAATCCATGTAATTATGTTACGTTTAATGGAGAAACTGCAGGATGGAGAATCATAGGAGTGTTTGATAATCAAATCAAACTGATCAGGAATGAATCAATTGGAGATTATTCATGGGACAGTAGTGCATCAAGTGTAAACTCTGGATATGGAATCAATCAATGGGGAGAGTCAGGAACATACACTGGAGCAGACCTCATGAAACTGTTAAACCCAGGGTTTGAGGAGAATCTAGCTGAAGATGCTTCAGGAAATGAAATAACAGGTACTTATGCTAATAATAGTTTGTATTGGAATAAACAATCAGGAAATTGTTATAATAACTTAGAAAATGCCTATACCACCTGTGATTTTAGTGCAACAGGACTTACAGAAAGTGCTAAAACAATGATAGATAAACATACATGGAACTTAGGAAGTCAAGGTGAAAATGATGTTTTGACAAGCGGAAATGGATTAGGACTTGCAAGTAAATTCTATGAATACGAAAGAAGTAATAACAACGGAAAAATCTGTACTTCAGGGAAATATTGTAATGATACAGTAAATAGAACAACTTCGTGGGAAGGATATGTAGGACTTATGTCACCAAGTGACTATGGGTATGCCGTAGGAGGAGAAGTAAGAGATACATGCTTAAATTTAAATTTAACATATGGAGGATATAATACCAACAATTGTTATAGCAACGACTGGCTATTTAATTCAAATGGGCAATGGACAATGTCGCCGTATGCTGATTCCTCGCCTGCCAATTGCGTGTTCCGTGTTTATTCGGATGGGTACCTTAATTTTGCCGGTGCGGGCTTTAGAAATTCTGTTCGCCCGGACCTGTTTCTGATACCCTCTATCGAAATTTCAGGGGAAGGAACACCAAGTTCCCCATTCACTTTGAGTGTTGGATGAGAAAGGTACGACCATTGCATGGGGCACGGTTCCACCTGCGCGGGCGGCAACTCAAAATGTCAACAAAATGTAAAAATGAAGACGTCAAATTATCGCTATTTTTTGTGATAAATAATAATAAGATTGCGCATTCAAAAAAAAATTAGATTTCTGAAAGAATTTGGAATGAAAACGATGATTGAGTTGTAACTTGATGTTGCAACTTTTTTTTGTTTATCTTATAATATTTATAGGTGAGAGTCATGAGAGAAAAGAAGGGTATTAGTATTATAGAATTTGTTGTTATTATGTTTATCTTGTTATTTATTGTTCAAAGTTGTATGGCTGGTATGAGTGATAAATCCAATAAACAAAAGAAGAGAGAATATCGAAGTGATACGTTAAGGGTTCTATCGAGTTCTGAAAATCAAGTTTTAGAGACTGAAATCCTTGAATATGCAAATAAGAATAATCTTAAAATTGATATTGAATATGCCGATACGATTGATATTATGGAAACGATTAATTCAGGAGAAAAATATGATGCAGTTTGGTCTTCGAATTCAATATGGCTTTATTTAATTGATAGTAAGGTAGCTAGTGTGAAAAATTCAAAATCTTTAAGTATTAATCCTGTGATTTTTGGAATTAAAAAGTCTAAAGCAGAAGAGTTAGGATTTGTAGGAAAAGAAATTTATACCCAAGATTTGATTGATGCCATTGCTGCTAAAAAGTTAAAATTTAGTATGGCAAGTCCTGTTAGTACCAATTCTGGGGCTTCTGCGTATTTAGGTCTTTTACAAACGTTAGCAGGAAATCCTGAGGTCCTTACTAGTGAAATCTTAAATCAAAGTGGACTTAAGAATGAACTAAAAACTTTCTTTAATGGAGTGGAAAGAACGAGTGGTAGTGAGGATTTCTTAAGTGAGTCTTTCTTACAAGGAAATTATGAAGCCGTTGTGACTTATGAATCTGCTATTATTGAATTAAATAAAGAGTTAGAAAAACAAGGAAAAGAAACGTTATATGCGATTTACCCAATTGATGGTGTTTCGATTTCTGATAGTGTGCTTGCTTATATTGATCAAAAAGATGAGAATAAAAAGAATGGATTTGAAAAATTACAAAGTTATCTACTCAGTGAAGAAGGACAAAAGATGTTATTAAATCATGGTCGTAGAACTTGGTTTGGTGGAGTTAATGCAAATGCTCCAAAAGATATTTTTAATCCTTCTTGGGGAATTGATACAACCAAATATATTACTCCAGTGAAATATCCTAGTACTTCTGTGATTGAAGAGGCTTTAGGACTTTATCAAAGTGCTTTAAGGAAACCTGTTCACGTTGCATTCTGCTTAGATTTTTCTGGTAGTATGTATGGAGAGGGATATCAGGAATTGCAAAATGCAATGGAGTATGTTCTAACGGAAAAAGCAAGAAAAGATTATATTCAATTTACTGGTGAGGATAAGATTGATATTTTAACATTTAGTTCAAAAGTGGATGAACCGGTTAGTAAAGATGCAGGAGAAGGAACAGAAAATCTTTTAGATTATATTGATGAGTCTGAACCTTATGGTAGTACAGCCATTTATGAATGTTCTATTAAGGCTTTAGATTTGTTAAAGAATGAGAATAAAGAGATCTATAATACTTCTGTGATTTTGATGACCGATGGTCAAAATAACGTAGGAACTTATAAAGACTTAGAGAAGAGTTATCAAAGTATTAAAAAGGATATTCCAATTTATTCAATTACTTTTGGTAGTGCCGATGAAAGAGAACTAAATAAGATTGCTTCGTTAACAAACGGAAAAGTCTTTGATGGAAAATCGGATTTAGTGAAAGCATTTAAGAGTGTTCGAGGTTATAACTAGAGAAGGGGGTAAGGTATGAAATATAAAGAAATTGCCTCTGCTTTAGTGGGAGGAGCTTTCTTTGCTGTACCCTATGCGGTTTTAGCGCTTCCTCTTGTTCCATCTCTTGTGATAGGAGCTGCTGCATTTGGGGCAAGTACTTTAGTGATTCCAGATGTAAAGGAAGAACAAAAGATAAGAGAATCCGTAGGAAAAAAATTAGAGAAAGCCAAGAAACAGAATAAACAGATTGAGGCTGTCATCCCTAAGATTGAAGATTCTAAAACGAAGGAACATGTTCGTAGTATTACAGCTACGATTACTAAGATTATTGATACGGTTTTTAAAAATCCGAAAAAGATTAAAAAAATACGAAATTTCTTCGATTATTATTTACCTGTTTTATTAAATATCATTTTAAGATATGACGAGATAGAGAATCAAAAGTTAACGACTAAAGAAGGGAAAGAGTTTATGGCTTCTGCTGAGAAAATGATAGCAGAAGCTGATGAGGCTTTCAAAAGTCTTTTGTCAAATATGTATCAAAGTGATATGATAGATATAGGAGCTGAGATGAAGGTATTTAATTCAATGTTAGCTTCGGATGGAGTTTTAGGTTCTGAGATTCAAGTGAAGGAGGATAAAAATGAATAAGAAGACGTGGATTGGAATTGCAATATTTGTTGTCATTGTGATTGCTATTATTCTTTTGACAATGTTTTCAAAAGGAGATGGCAAGAATATTTTTAATGGAAATTTAGAGACGGTGTATGTGGCTACTGGTGGAGGAAAAGAAGATTTTCTAAATGATGAGAATGTTCAAAAAATACTTAGAGATAAGTATAAATTAGATGTGGTTTTTGATACTTGGAGTAATGGAAAAACGATTACACAACCATTAATTAGAGAGGCAGTAGGTCTTGGAAACCAAGCTATTGCTAGTCAATTAAAGAGTGATTCTAGTATTGGTATTTCTTCTAGTGGAGTTACGAAATACGATGCTTTATTTACTTCAGATCAAAGATTTTATGATTATTATAAATTACGACCTGATAAGAGTAAGAATGAAGCAGATCGTTATACCGTGTTGGATGGAGGATTTACTCTAAATACTCCGATTGTAATTTATAGTTGGAAAAGTGTTGTGGATGCTTTAGTAAAAGAAGGAATTGTTACAGAAGATGATGGCGTTTACTATATCAGTAATATGACGAAGCTCATGAATTATATCTTAGAAGGTAAAAAATGGTCTGATATTGGATTAAAAAATTTGTATGGAACGATTAATATCGCTTCAACAGATCCAGTTACTTCTTCTCCTGGTGCTACTTACTATGGATTATTACTTTCGGTGTTAAGTGAAGGACAGGTAACGGATTCTGCAGTTACTAAAAATTTGCCAAAATTAAAAGAATTTTATATTAAGTCTGGCTATATGAATAACACTCCTGCTGATCTTTTTGAGAGGTATTTAAAAACTGGTATGGGTGGAGAACCAATGATTGTTGATTATGAGAAATCTATTATTGATTTTGCTAATTCAAATCCTAATGGATTTGCACAGGTCAAAGATGAGATTAGAATTTTATATCCGGCTCCAACTTCGTGGAATAGTCATTGTTTTGCTGTATTTACAGAAGCTGGACAAAAACTATATAAAGCGTTTGATGATCCTGAGATTCAACAAATTGCTTGGGAAAAATATGGATTTAGAACGGGAATTACAGGAGGAACTTATGATGTATCTTCTATTGGGATAGGAGTTCCTCAGACGATATCTAGTACGGTATCATCACTTAAAATGGACAACTATAATAAGTTGATAGATTATTTAAAGTAAGGGAGAGGGAAAAATGAATAATTTAGAGATTAAAGTTGAAAAAAAGTTGGATAACAACGAGTTAAAAGATTTAGTTGAAGAAGGAAAGAAAGTTACTGAAGAGAAAATTGAGGATTCTTTAAACTATGAAAAATTATCGCAAGAAGAGAAGGATGCTATTGAAGAATTCAATAAAAAAATCGATGTAACCGATGCCAGTCAAATTTTACAATTTGGAGTTCCTGCTCAGGAAAAGATTTCTAAATTCTCTGATAGTATTTTAGAAGATGTGAAAACAAAGAATACTGGAGAAGTAGGAGAATTACTTGCTAGTTTAGTTAGTGAAATAAAGTCTTTTGATTCTTCCATTGCGGTTTCAGATAAGGCTGGTTTTTTAGAAAAATTATTTGGTAGTGCAAAGAAAAGTATCGATAAGATTATCGCGAAGTATTCTAAGATTGAAAAGAATATCGATACAATTGAAGCAGGACTTGAAAAAGATAAACTTCAAATGTTAAAAGATATTACTATTTTTGATACTATGTATGAAAAGAATTTAGAATATTTTAAAGAACTATCTTTATATATTATTGCTGGAGAAAAAAAATTAGAAGAGTTAAAGAATACCACATTACCGGAATTAAAGAAAAAAGCTGAAAAGTCTGGAGATCAAATTGATATTCAAAAGGTTCAAGATTTGGAACAAATGATTAATCGTTTTGAAAAGAAGATTTATGACCTTAAAACCACGCGAATTATTTCAATTCAAATGGCTCCTCAAATTCGTTTGCTTCAAAATAATGAAGCTGAACTTGTAGAAAAGATTCAAAGTTCTATTACCAATACGATTCCTCTATGGAAAAATCAAATGGTTCTTGCACTTGGTATTAATAATGCCAAACAAGCTTTAAAAGGACAACAAGCGGTTTCTAAACTTACTAATGATATGTTAGTAAAGAATAGTGAAACCTTAAAACAAGGTTCTATTGAGATTGCTGAAGAATCTGAAAAAGCGATTGTTAATATTGAAACATTGCAAAAAACGAATCAAGATTTGATCGATACTTTAGATGCGGTTATTAAGATTCATGAAGATGGTCGAGTTAAACGTGCTGAAGCTGAAAAAGAATTACAAAATATTGAACGTGAGTTAAAAGAAAAAATGCTTGAGATTAATGTTAAATCTACAAAAAGTGAATAAATGTTTTATAAACTGATGTAGTATCTTTTATTGAATCCGGATTTTATCCTGAAGATATATATTTCAATATTAGTATTGATGTAGATCATGACAGTTATAAATTATATCATTTAGAACCATTAAGAATGAGTCATCATTCTTTTTTTGTTACTTGAGTTATTCTATGATTTATGATACATTCATTATATGGAAGGCATGATTAATATGAATCAAAAAGATTATTTTAAAGATATGTATAAAGACTTTTTTGGAATTGAAGAGATTCCAAAGATTGAAGTAAAAGAGAGGGAAAAGATTTCTAAAAATAAAGATGAACTGATGAAGGAGTTTTATGATAAGATTAATTCTTCTTATTTAGACGAGGATAGTAAGCAATTATTAAAACAAATGATTGAATATGCTCGTAAGTATGAAGAAGGATTAGAAAAGAATTATATTCCTTTTCGGATTATTTTTGAATTGCAAAATAAGGAATTAGAACAGGAGATTCTTGAGATACTAAAAAATGCGATAAGTTGTTTTCATTATATTGATAAATCTAATGTTCAAAGTCTTTCTTTGTTTTCTAAAAATATAGAGATAGAAAAGGGATACGAAAATCATGGAATTGTCATCATCAAAGATATCAAAGGAATGGAACTCAAAGATACAGCAGATAAAAAACTTTTATTTCATGAACTTTCTTCTTGTTTGAATCAGTATCCTAAAAGAGTTACGATTTTATCTGTGAATTCTAAAGATGAGAAAGAATATTTCTTTACTGAGGCTTTTGAAATTAATGAACATAGTTTTTCTTTTGTTTTAAAAGAGAAAGAGATGAATAGTATTGATGTATTACAAAAAGTATTAGAAAGTGTTGTAGTCTCTGAAGAAGATCAAGTGAAACTTCTTGATTATATTAATGCTACTTTTAAGGGAAGTTCTTTGTCTTTTGATGATTATAAGAATCATTTAATTGAAGTATTATCATTTCAAAAGAAAATTCCTGATGTTCCTAAAGAGAAGAGTTTAGAGGAAGTGTTTGCTTCTTTAAATGAACTTGTAGGACTTAAAAAAGTAAAACAAGTTTTATATGAACTTGCTGATATGATGAAACTAAAAGAGAAAACAAAGGATCAATTAAACTTCAGTAACGTGAATTTACATATGGTTTTCTTAGGAAATCCTGGAACTGGAAAAACAACGGTGGCTAGGCTAGTAGCTGATATTTTACACCATTTGGGTTATTTAAAGGAGAATAAACTTTTAGAGGTGAGTGCCAAAGACTTAGTTGCAGAATACGTAGGTCAGACGGCTCCCAAAACAAATGCGGTTGTGGAACGTGCTTTAGGTGGTGTATTGTTTGTAGATGAGGCTTATTCTTTAGCGGTGAAAGATGGAAATTCTTATAATGCAGAAGCTATTGCTACTTTAATTCAAGCAATGGAAAATCATCGAGATGAACTTGTTGTCATCTTTGCTGGGTATACCAAAGAGATGCAGGATTTTTTGAATTCCAATTCTGGAATAGCGTCAAGAATTGGATATACTTTAGAATTTGATGATTATTCAGAAGATGAATTAATAGAGATATTTAAAGGTATGATAAAGAAATCTGGATTTTTATTGTCTTTGGATGCTGAGCAGAAAGTTCGAACTATCATTCAAAATAATTTAGGGAAACCTAATTTTGGAAATGCAAGATTTATTCGAAATGTTTATGAAAAATCTGTTGTAAAACATGCTTTTAATGTGAAAAATAAGAAGAGAATGGATGTTTTGAAAACTATTACTAAAGATGATATTAATGCTGATAATTTAATATGAACGAATATTTTTTCATTCTTTTTTTGTAAAATTTACTGTAAAGGTTTTATTATTTGATAAAATATAAACGGTTATGTGATATATTATATTTAGATAGAAAGAGTGATTCTTATGAGAAAAAAAGAAAAAATAATGATAGGAATTGTATTAATTTCGGTTTTTCTTATTACCATTAGTATATCCTATGCCTATTTTACTTCAACATTTAATAATGTTGGGAATAGGGAATTAAGTATTACGGCTGCGAAGGCAGGGAGTATTAGATTGAATGCAGAGGCTGCAACCTATACTAGTGATGATCAATTCCCTGGGGAGATGACCGTTCAGAAGTTTTATATTGAACCAGTAGGGGAAGGAAAAGGAATTTATGAGATTGATTTAACTGGAGTAATTGATGAATCGATATTTGGAAGTGATGTAGAAATCTCATTATATAAAGCGATGAACAATGAAGAAGTTGTTGTTACCAAAGGAGAATTGACTCAAGAAAATGATCACTACTACCGAGTAGATACATTAGAGACGAATGGTCTTACGCCAATCTATACAGGCGTATTAAAAAATGGAGAGAATATTTTATATCAAGAAGAATTTGAAGTCATTAATGAGTCAGGTTTAAAGATTAGAGAGAACAGTGAATCAACTGCTTATTCTAAATATACTTATTATTTAGTTTATAACTATAAAAACAATGAAGAACAAAGCGCACAGATGGGAAGTACCTTTAAGGGAACTGTTTCTGCTAAATTAATTTAGGGAAAAGACATTCTCAAATTCACATATGGTTACAATTGATTGAGCAATCAGAAAAGGCCAAATAGACCATTGTGATGAAATTATCAGAGCTTATTATGAAAATGAAGAATTCTCCTTATTATATGAGTGGGCATGTGATATCCGACAAAAAACAGGGCGAAGTACTATCGTTTATGATATTTTTACTGGCGCAGAATGGACCAATTTTAATTCTATTTTAGACTCTTTTACTCATGAGTTGGATTGTGGTATTAACACAGAGAATAGATCAGAAGATGTTTTTAATCGTATTGATTATGGTGTTTTCTTTGCACCTAGATATTTAAATTTAATTTGTTTGAGGTTAAACTGAAATTTCATTGGTGTTTATGAAGGCAAAAGTGCATCGCATGAATTTAGTGATTGGCAATCTTATGAGTACATGTATCCATACTCTATAGATTTTTTTCTTACTGAAATTTTCTTCCGAAAACAATTAGATGTAGATGTGGATTGTTGCCTTTGGATGCTGCTGGAGAAGAAAAAGATTGTAAATATGAATCCTGAGCAATCAATTTCTATTTATTGTTATCTTCAGGGATAATTTTTATAAAAAAAGATAAGAATTCCTTGTCTTTTTTTTCATTTGATTTTATAATAGATTTTAATGTTTGGGAGGGATGAACGTGGCAAGTACTTTACCGGTTTTACTTATTAAAGAATTTGTCTTACTCCCTAATCAAGAAGTGAAATTAGAACTTCATAATTCTTTATCCTATTTAGTTATGGAATTGAGTAGAAAAAGTTATCAGAATCAGTTAGTTCTTGTTTGTCCTAAGGATTCTTTGGAGGAACTTCCTACTATTGATGATTTGCCTGAAATTGCTGTGGTTGCTCGTATTGAAAAAAGACTTCCTTTAGAAGATGGTAGAGAAAGAATTACATTAGTTGGTGAAGAAAGAGTTAAGATTAAACAGTTTTATAATTATAAAAAGAGCAAAGATATCTTGTTATGTGATTATACAAGTCCTGTTCTACCTAAGATTGTTTCTACCAAGGAAATGGCTTTAAAGAAAGAATTAATAAGACTTTTAAAGCAGTATGTAAAAACTTCTCCTAATTTGGATAATTCCATTCTTCAAATTCTTTCATTAAAGACGTCTCTTTATGAGATGACAGATTCTATTGCCGTTTATCTTCCTATGACCATTGAAAAGAAACTTTCTTATGTGAGTGAGTTAAATGCATATAAAAGGGGAGAGGCATTATTAGATGATTTTGTCATTGAATTACAAGTATTGAAATTAGATCAAACCGTGAATGAACGATTGCAACAAGCAATGGAAGAGGAACAAAAAGAATATGTTGTAAAGGAAAAGATTCGCCTTTTGCAAGAAGAGATTGGAGAAGATGACGAACAACGAAAAGAGACTTTGAAATATCAATCTCTCCTAAGTGAATTAGAACTTCCTTATAAAACGAAGAAAAAAATTGAAAGTGAAATACAAAAATTTAGTTATATGAGTGATAATAGTCCTGATCTTTCTTTTGAGAGAACCTATTTGGATACTTTCTTTAGTTTGCCTTGGAATGAGGAAAGAATTGAAGCTACGGATTTAAATTATGTTGAGAGCATCTTAAATAAGAGTCATTATGGCTTAAAAGAGATTAAGGAAAGAATTTTGGAGTATGCAGCTATGAAGAGTCGAAATCCTCTTTTAGCTAGTCCTATTCTTTGTTTGGTTGGTCCTCCTGGAACTGGAAAAAGTACTATCGCTGCTTCGATTGCGAAATCTTTGAATCGAGATTTTGCTAAGATTAGTGTAGGGGGATTAAATGATTCTTCAGAACTCATTGGCCATCGTAAAACCTATCTTGGTTCGGCTCCTGGTAAAATAATACAGGCTTTGCAAAAATGTGGAAGTAAAAATCCTGTGTTACTTATTGATGAAGTGGATAAGATGGTAAAGGATTATAAGGGGGATCCTGCCAGTATTTTACTTGATGTATTAGACCCAAATCTCAATCAGTCTTACACAGATAACTATCTAGAAGAACCTTTTGATTTAAGTCATGTTTTGTTTTTGTTAACTGCTAATTACATTCAAGATATTCCTCCAGAATTGAAGGATCGTTTAGAAGTGATAGAGATATCTAGTTATACTACTTTAGAAAAGATTGCTTTAGCGAAAGATTATTTATTACCTAGTATTTACTTAGAGTATCATTTGGAAAATGAAAATATTAAGTTTAGTGATGAGGCATTAGAGTATATTATATTGAATTATACCTATGAGGCTGGTGTTCGTGATTTAAGAAGAAAGTTAGAAACCATTTTACGAAAGATGATGCTGGAAAGTGTAAAAAAGAAAAAAGGAATCACCATTAAAATAGAAGAAAAGGATGTCAAAAAGTATTTACAAGAAACAATCACTTTTCAAGATATGAAACCAAAGTTTATTAGTCCTGGGCTTGTGAATGGTCTTGCCTTGACAAGTATTGGGGGAGAAGTTTTACCAATCGAATCTACGTTCTTTACTGGAAATGGTAAAGTATTGATGACAGGAATGCTTGGAGATGTTATGAAGGAATCTTTAGATGTGGTAATGAGTTTTATTAAAAGTCATTCTAAAGATTTTGGCATTGAAGAAAAATTATTTGTGAAAAAAGATGTTCATATTCATATGTTACAAGGTTCTATTCCTAAAAATGGACCTAGTGCAGGAGCTGCGATTACTACTTCTTTGATTAGTTTATATAAGAATCAAACTATTCCTTGTGATATTGCTATGACAGGAGAAATGAGTTTAAGAGGTGAGTTAATCGCGGTGGGTGGAATTAAAGAAAAAGTGATTGCTTCCATGAATGCTGGAATTAAGACACTATTTTTACCAAAGGCGAATGAAATTGATGTAAAAAAATTACCAAAAGAGTTAAAAAAAGCGATTGATATTGTTTATATTCAAGAGTATCAAGAGATTTATAAAATGATTTTTAAAGATTGAGAGTAGTATTCTACTCCTTTTTTTGTTATGATACTACTAGAAAGAGGGAATACCCGTGATTATATGTATTGTTGGCCCTACTGGTGTTGGAAAAACTAAATTAAGTGTGGAACTTGCTAAAAAGTATGATGCAATTATTATTAATTGTGATGCGATGCAAGTTTATAAAGGTTTGGATATTGGTACAGCGAAGGCTACTTTAGAGGAAAGACAAGGAATAGAACATTATTTACTTGATTTTGTGGATGTAAGAAAGAATTATACTGTTGCCGATTATCAAAAAGATGCTAGGAAGATTTTAGAAGAGAATAAGCATCGAAATATCATTTTTGTAGGAGGAACAGGGCTTTATTTAAAGGCTGCTCTATGGGATTATCGTTTTTTAGAAGAGGAGAATCTAGAGTCTTATGAAGAGTATTCCAATGAAGAACTATATCAATTGTGTTTGAAAAAGAATTCTTCTTGTGAGATTCATCCAAATAATAGAAAAAGAATGATACGCTTTCTTCAAAGAAAAGAGGAGAGTCCTAAGGCAACTCCTTTGTATGATGCTATTTATATTGGTTTAACTACGGATAAGGAACGGTTATATTCTATTATTAATCATCGAGTAGATGAGATGATGGAAAATGGTCTTTTAGAAGAAGTAAAGTCTTTTTATGATCAAAATATTCATAGTAAAGCGCTTGAGACTGCTATTGGTTATAAAGAACTTTATGCGTATTTTAACCATGAATGCGATTTAGAGGAAGCGATAGATAAAATCAAGCAAAATTCTAGACATTATGCGAAGAGACAATATACTTTTTTTCGTCATCAATTACCAGTCAAGTGGGTTGATGTGGATTATGAGAATTTTGATCATACCATTTCTTTTGTAGAAAATTATATCAATCAAAAACAAGCGTAGTTTTTTACTCTTGTTTTTCTTTCAGTTCGATATAAATGTTCTCTTTAAATTCATGCTCTGTAACTTGAATTTCTCCTTCATCAGCTTCTTTGAGTTGTGATGTGGTAATTAAAAAGTATTTGTGTTGGAGGTAGTCTTTTCCATCTTTACTGACTGGATCATCCCAGGTTAAATCTAGGTGATACCACGTATTATTCAGGTAAAGGGCATTCCATACATGTCCTTCTTTGTCACTATTTTCTTCTGGCGTTCTAGCTACTTTAAAATTGGGAATGTTCATTTTTTCTAAGAAAAGGGCCATGGCATCTGTATATCCATTGCATGTGGCTAATCCTTCAATTAAAGGACCGTAGGCAAGGTATGAATTGTATCGGCTGGTTCCGTCATTGTTTCTTTCTACATCATATTTCGTATGATTAATGATATAGTCGTGGATAGCAAGTATTTTATCATAAGTTGACATCTCTTCACTTATAATAGCATCGTAAATTTGATTGACTCTTTGATTTAAATCATTCATCATTTGTTTATCATAAAAGTAGTGAATGAGCATATGAATTTCACCATTTTCATTAATGGTTGTTTCTACACTTGAAAATCCATTGTATGGGTGAACATAATTATTCACGTGGGTTAGTAAATCTTGATTGCTACTCATTTCTTTGATATCTTTGATACAATTTTTATATTCTTCTGGACAATAAAAAGTAAATTCCTTCCATCCATGATTGACAACGGTATAAAAGATGTTTTTTAAATCTCCTTTACTATACGGAATAAAAGAAGTGGCTTCTTGCACAAAAGTAAATGTTGTTTTTTTTACATAAGGGGTATCTTCTGGAATTAATATTTCTTTATCATGAATGACAAAAGTTGCTAGGGTATCGGTCCATTTTGGAAATTGAAAAAATACAAATACTACAACTATCAAACACAGAATAGGGACTATAGCTTTTGATAATATCTGATTCATTTGTCTTTCACATCCTAATACTATTTTATCAAAAAATCAATTTAAGAACAATATGCTACCAGTGGATTCTTTGTCAAATCTATGCAAATAAAAAAGAGATTAAGCCATCTCTTTTACTTTTTTTGTTAATCTTGATTTTTCACGATTTACAGTATTTGCTTTTATTAAACCTTTGCTTAGTGCTTTATCGCTATATTTTTGAACGTCAGCAAGGAGTTTCTTTGCAGTTTCTTTATCTCCAGCTTCGATTGCTTTATCGCATTTACGAATGCAATTTTTAACACGAGCCTTTAGTTCATGATGGTTCTCTGTTTTTTTAGCAATGACTTTAATTGCTTTTTTAGAACTCTTAATATTAGCCATGGTACTCTCCTTTCTTCAAAAACGATTCGTCTATAATTTTAACAAACTTTATTGAGTTTAGCAAGTCTTTTCTGCACTTTTCCCTTCTAAATTCAAGACTTCTTGAGCACATTTGGCGTATGCTCTTAATAGTCCTCCTGCTCCGAGTTTGGTTCCACCAAAGTATCTGACAACAAAAATGGCACGATTCTTTTCTTTTAATCTTTCTAAGATTGTATAGATAGGAGAACCTGCTGTTCCACTGGGTTCTTTATCATCGCTTTTTCCTGCTGTACTTTCTAAGACAAAGGCATATGGAATATGACGAGCCTTTTTATGCTCTTTTTTTAACTCTTCTAAGATTATTTTTACTTCTTCTTTGGATTTTACTTCATAAAGGTATCCAATAAATTTGGATTTTTTAATCTCTAAAGTATAGGTATTTAATAATTTCATTTGTTTCACCTAGATTTATTATATAGGGAAAAGCCTAAAAAAGCAAAAGGGTTATTCATGAATAAAGTCTGAATCATTCACAATGCTTTTAGGGTAGGGAGTTCGCATGTCTGTTCGGTATAATAAATAATCGGTACTTGTTTTATAGTAGGTAGCTAGTTTATTTAAGATGTCATCTGTTAGTGCAGTTTTTCCAGTTTCAATATAACTATAGTTTCGTTGGGTAATGCCAAGTTTCTTGGCTAGTTGTTGTTGGGTTAAATCCCTATCTTCTCTAATCTCTTTTAGTCGGTTCATTTTTCTTCACCTAATTTATTTAAACATAGTTAAAATTTATCTATTGCATCTGAGACAAAAATTGTCTATAATATTAATAAGGATAGACATATATTGTCTATACCATTATTTTATGAATGAGTTTAAGAAAATGTTTTATACTAAAAAAGTGTGAAGGTGTAATCTATGGAGAAGAAGAAGAAA
>JAFUYX010000041.1 GCA_017476885.1 Bacilli bacterium
AAATATAATTTATTCTTATCTATATTTAATTCTTTAATGCATGAGTAATATTGTATTTTCTTCTTATCTAAAGTTTTTATAAGTTCCTTTTCTAATTCATTGTATGGTCCACAATTGAATATTACTTTCTCTACTTTAAAGTTGTTAACTAAGTTAATGGCTTCTCCCATGTGATCATAGTCTCCATGGCTCAGAATTAGGCTTATCTTTTCTACTCCTATTGCGTGAAAAAATGTAATCATAAAATTCATTTTATAAGATTCATTTTTCTTTTTTTGCCATTCTTTTTTATAGGAGACGATTCCTCCTGTGTCAATAAGAATGGCCCCTTTATGATGCTCAGATACTATTAAACTACTATCGCCTTGGCCTACGTCTAAATAGTAAATTGCGGTGCTTGAATCTAAATAAGGACTCATTTTTATCATTAATAAGATAAGACAACAATATCCTAGATATTTTTTTTGATTCTTACTTAAATATAAATAAAAAATAGCTCCATAAATAATATAAAATAGAACTGAGGTTTTTGGTAAAATGACCATTCCAAAAGGAATTTGATTAAAATAGTATATGAATCCTTCAAAAATAGTAATCATCCATTGATAGATTGGGATAAGAAATGGGAAAAACAATGTTAGAATGCTCATTGGAAATAAGAAGTATGTCACATATGGAACAAATATAATATTGGATATTATCGATATCCATGATATTTCATAGAAGTTAGGTGCTGTTATTAAAACTGAGGCCATGGTTGCAATAAAACTAGTTTTTAATAGCTGAACTACTCTATTGGGTGAACTTCTTATATAGGTTAAGCTAAATGATATTAGAAATGAATATAAGAATCCTAAATCTTTGATAAAAAATGGGTCCACTATGATGAAAATAAGGAATAAATCAATTATCATTTTTCTTTTTGATAATCCTATCTCTAGTGTTTGGTTCAAGGAGTTACCAATATGTAAAAAGACTGCTCTCATTAGAGAAGCACTCCATCCTATTATATACAGATAGAAAATTAAGAAGATTGTAATATAAGGTTCTTTTCTTCTACTCAAGAAAGAAAGTATTTTTTCTAACCCCATGATAAAAAATGTAATATGCATTCCTGATATGGCAAAGAGATGACTAATTCCAATGCTTCTATATTGATCATTGTCTAGTTCTTGCGAATCCCCCAGAATAAAAGACATTAAATACCTACTGTTTGGCATTTGTAGAATTCTATTTTCAATCCAATTGCGAATGATGTATATTCCTTGTGCCTCTTTCGTTTTTTTGAGACTAGTTGCTTTAAAACTGGTATTAATATGATGGTAATATAAGTAATCTTTATATGAGAAGGTATAAAAAATTGTCGGAGAAGATACTTCATAAAATTCTCCGTTTGCTTGAAGTTCTTCTCCGATCATGTAGTTCTTTTTTAGCCATTCTTTTTCTTCTTCATTTTGAATCGTATAACTTAAGGCGACTTTTTCTCTTCCTTTTAAAATAATGCTCAGTTGATTTCCGTCTATTTTCTTTTTCAGAATGATTCCAACAATTGACTTTTCATGTTGGTCATACATTGTTTTCTTAGGAATTGCAAACATGATGACAAATGAAATCGCTGCTAAGAATACTAATACATATTCAACTTTTCTAGATTGTAATATAACTTTCCAATTTTGCATAAATGGCTTCCCCTATTCCTTTGATGTTTTTTAACTCTTCTTTTTTGGTAAAAGGCCCACATGTTTCTCGGTAGTCAATAATGATTTTGGCTTTTGATTCACCAATTCCTGGTAGTGTCATCAGTTCTTCTAAAGTTGCACTATTCAAAGAGATTTTTCCTGATGTTGATTTGGGATTTGGCTCTGAGATGGAATCCATTTTTTCATTAGCGGCTTCTTTTTTTGTGTATACGGTAATTACCATTTCATCCGTTACTTTTTTTCCTAGATTTAAATTTTTGGTGTCTGCTTCATCCGTTAATCCACCAGCTAATTCAATGACATCATTGACAATGGTATTTTTTTTGACTGTATATACCCCTGGTTTTTTGACTGCACCTTTAATATCAACTGTGAGGGTTTCTTCGTTACTTTCTTCTTCTGTTACTAATTTTGGACAAGTAAATTTTTCTTCTGCAGAAGTCTGTTGAATGTATAATCCAAAGAAAGTTATAGAAAAAATGGATAATCCTATGATTGCGATAAGATTTTTCTTGCCTTTTAAAAGTTCAATTACTTGATTCATGGTTCCTCCTTTCTAAGAAAGATTTTGGTCTTTCTACTTATATATACAAAAAAATTTCTGATTTTCCTTGAGATTGATAAAAAAATGATGCAAAAATACTATTAAATCCTTCTAGCAAGCAATCAAAATGTTTTAAAAACCACTATCTTGCGATAGTGGTTAGAACTCTTTTCTCTTCGTTTTGTTTTGATTCTATAGAAATTCTTTGAACTATGAATATCATGAATATTACATTCATATTGAAACTTCCACCATAGCTTAAAAATGGAAGAGGAACTCCTGTTAATGGAATTAACGCTAAGCTTCCCATAAAATTGATTAATAAATGCATCAATAGATACAAAAATGTTCCATAGCAAATCATTGAATTACGAATTGAATCTGCCTTTTTGGCAATTTTTAAAATTCTATATAATATGTATATATATCCAATAATAGTTAGGATGCCAATTCCAAGTCCTAATTCTTCAACAAGGATTGGAAAGATAAAATCGGTATGGGCCTCTGGTAAATATAAATATTTTTGAGTGGAATTTCCTAACCCCAAACCAAATAATCCACCATTATGATATGCAATAAAGCCATTACATACTTGATATCCGGTATCTTCCATATATCTTTGACATGGATTTTGAAATTTTAATCTTGATAGCTGAGCACTATTAAAGATCTCTGAGCCACTATATAAGAGTGCTATTACTGTTATCAGTGCACCAATTCCAAGAAATTTAATCACTAGCATTTTGTTTTTGGCTTCGAAAGGAACTGTTAAAAACATAAAGAACACGATTCCAGCAATAATCATTGCTCCTCCAAAGTCTGGTTGGGCTGCTATCAGAGCAAAAATTATGACAGCAAAGACGATTGGGATAAATTGGTACGAAAACGATTTTTTTGTTTTCATGCTTTTATCATAGAATACGGCCATATATAAGATGAGGGCCGTTTTAGCAAATTCTGTTGGTTGCAAGTTGAAAAAACCTATTTTATACCAGCTTTGTGCACCTCCTGCTACTTTTCCCCAGACAAAGATTAAAGCCAGTAACATAAGTGTTGCTATTAAATAAACTCTTGAAAAGAAACGATATCTTTTAGTGGGAATCCTTAGGATGATAAAAATGCCTATGAGTATACTTATTCCTGTAAATATGAGTTGCCTTACAAAGAAATAGGATGGAGATACTCGATATCTTAAGACACTTGATACTGAGGATGCACTAAAAATCATGACAAGTCCAAGGATGGTGTATAGAATTGTTAAAAAGAATAAAGATTTATCTATTTTTAAGAAAAGTGCCTTCATGTTCTCACCTATTTTAAATATATCATAAAAATGTGGGAAAAAGAAGTTTTTTGCGTGTTCTACTCTTTTTGAATGTCAAAATTGTCAATTATTAATAAACTATAGTAGATAGTTAAGGAGGTTTATATTATGTACTATTATGGAAATAATGGGTATTATGGTGGCAACATGGGATATCAAATGCCTTGTTGCGGTGCTACTTATGCTGGTTACACTTCTGGATATGGAACAGGTGCTGCAATTTGGATTGTCTTATTCATTTTACTTGTTATCATTATTGGTGCTGGTTGGTCTTTTAATAACAATAACAATTAATAAAGGAAGGAATTATTCTCCTTCCTTTATCTTTACATTATTTGACATTGTTCTCTTTTTGATATATAATATTGTCGTTCAAAGGGGTGGAATATATGAAACTGCCAAATATTACCATATTAGATGAAAAGGAGAAAATTTTACGTCAAAAAAGTAAAGATGTTGTATTTCCTCTTTCTAAAGATGATAAAAAGATGATTCAAGATATGATTGATTATTTAACTTTGAGTCAAATTGAAAGTGAAAGAGAAAAATATGATTTGAGAGCTGGGATGGGATTGTCTGCAGTTCAAATTGGCGTTTTAAAAAGAATATTTGTGGTTGTTGAAGAAGTGGAAAAAGAAAAGTTTAAGAATTATATTTTGATTAATCCTAAGATTGAGTCTTATAGTGAAGAAATGATTTATGTTGGTGAGGGTGAAGGTTGTCTTTCTATCAATAGAGAAGTGGAAGGAATTGTCCCTAGATATGCTCGCATGACAGTGTCTGCTTACGATATGGATGGAAATAAATATGAAATACGAGTTCGTGAGGATATTTCGATTGCTTTCCAACATGAAATTGATCATTTAAATGGAATTCTATTCGTCGATAGAATTGATCCTAAACATCCTTTTAAGGATCAAGATAAAATGAGAGAAATTTAATTCTCTCATTTTTTTAATAAACGATTTAATTTTCTCTTTGGGTTTGCTATTTTACTATAATAGAAGTATATCCACTCTGCTCTCCATTTCAATTTTGTATAGCGATAGCATAGTTCGCTTGCTACGTCTTTTCCATCATCAAAATAATAGTATACTTCGTATCCTTTCTTTTCTTTTAAACGATTTAGGACTACTCCACATACATTTTCATCCATTTTACGAATTTTGGTGTGTAATATTTTTTTGTCTTCGTCTATATTTGTTTTGTTTGAGTATACTCTTAAATTTTCTATCGTTAATTCTTGCTCTAACGTAGGAATTTTAATTTTTCTTGTTTTTCTGAGTCTTGATTGCATGCTTTTCACACTAGATCTTAAGAGTTCCATAGCAAATGCATGATCTTTTAAATTCCCGTTTAACTCATCTTTGTTTAGGAATCTAGACAGATATTCTTTCACCGGTTTTTCAACAATATAATCCTCATCATTTTGATAGATGTCTTTTGAGTTAATGACTTCGATTTCTTTTTTTTCTAATAATGCTTGATTATAAGCAATGGTAAGTTCCATCTCTTCTTTTCCTTCGTCGTTAATAAAACTAATGATTTTCATGTCTAGTAAAGTACCTAGTTGGATGTGAATTTTTTCTTGCATATTTCTTTTATAGTCAATCTCGCTATCCATATTTTGGCGATTGGATAATCCAAAATGAAGCAAGTTAATGTTTGCGTGTGTCACGGTCTGATTCTTTTTATTTCTAAAGTTTAACGTGCTATAAAAGTTATCTTCGCAGTTTCCTTTCACTTTAAATTTCTTTTTCATGTAATATTCGTCTGGAATATTTTGACCGTCAAAAATTTGTTTATAGTCCTCTTTTGTAATACAAGAGATTTCGTCTTTTAAAGTAAGTTTATCTGAATGCAAGCTTCCATGTACAATTTTTTTGTAATGAGGAAGTTCTTGATTCATCGCTAGGAAACTACTTAAGAGATAGATATAAGAGTACCCATTTTGGAATAGTTTTCCAGGAAATGATTTTTTACAAAACTCATGAGGCATTTTCCATTCTCCATCACATTCATAAATGTCGATATAGGTAATGGGAATATGATATTGATTCATAAACTTTTTCAATACTTTTTTGGCATAATCATAGATGGGATTATATTCAATTTCATTTAGAAAATAACAATTGGTTCCCGTTTTTCTTTCAATTCTTTGTAATACTTTATACTCTCTTGTTGTGGTAAAGGTATGAATTCTATTGGGATTTTTATTTGATGTGACAAGAGTCTTATCACATAAAGTTGGAATTTTGTTTTTTAAAGCAAATTCGATGTAACGGTAATGGGCTTTTATTTCTGTAGAAACGATAAAATGGGTAATCTCTAAAAGAGAACAAATGGCTTTTAGTTGTGTTGCAAATTCTTTGTCTAAATGTTTTGCATTGAGACTAGATTTACTAATTCCAAAGAAACGAACTTCTTCAAAACCATGATTTTTTAAGTAACTCATTACTTCATCTTTTTTGCTTTCTAAATCTACTACAAAAGATAAATGAACATTTTCTTGTTTCATATATGGTAAATACAAATACTTTGCATATTTTCCTAACCCGATTAAGGCAACATTCTGTTTCATTGATTTCACCCTCACAAATTAGTGTCTATTATATAAAAAAAAGAAGACTTTGTAAACACCAAAGTTTTCTTAAAATATGTTTTTTATTCGTTTAATGCTAAGGTATGCGGGTATATGTTGCTTCCTTTACCCCCACCATAGTTCCCAATTCAACTTTATATTTTATTGACATTTAAAATGCCGCCCGCGCAGTTGGAACCGTGCAGGGCGGCATGGTCGTACCTTTCTCATTCTGCTCTCAAAGTGAATGGGGCACTTGGTGTTCCTTCCCCTAAAATTGTGATAGAGGGTATCAGAAACAAGGCCGGCCGGACATCAAAGGCATTGCCCACCGAAGCGTAGTAGACACCCCCCTCTCCATCTATATCCACCATTACCACGCCAGTGACATCAGAGGAATAGGCATTCGGAGACATTGTCCATTGTAATGTTGAATTATATAACCAGTCGTTTGTGTAACAATTGTTGGTACTGTAATCATAAAGATTGGTGTTTGCTAAACAATTTGCTCTTTCTTCTCCTCCTACAGCATAGCCATAATCACTTGGGTACATAAGTCCTACATATCCTTCCCACGTTGTTGTTCTATTTACTGTATCATTACAATAACCACCTGAACTACAGATTTTTCCGTTGTTATTACTTCTTTCGTATTCATAGAATTTACTTGCGAGTCCTAATCCATTTCCGCTTGTCCATACAGCATTCTCGCCTTGACTTCCTAAATTCCATGTATGTTTATCTATCATATCCTTGGCATTTTCACTAAGTCCTGTTGCACTAAAATCACAGGTATTATAAGCATTTTTACTTGAATTATAACAATTTCCTGACTGTTTATTCCAGTACAAACTATTATTGGCATATGTTCCAGCAATGGTATTTCCTGAAGCATCTTCTGCTACGTTTGTATCATACCCTGGGTTTAATAGTTTCATTAAATCTGCTCCAGTGTATGTTCCTGATTCTCCCCATTGGTTGATTCCCCATCCAGAGTTTATGTTAGATGCACTTGTATCCCATGAATAATAATCTCCAATTGATTCATTCCTGATCAGTTTAATTTGATTATCAAAGACTCCAATGATTCTCCAACCAGCTTCTTCTCCATTAAACGTGACATAGTTGCAAGGATTTGCCCCAACATATCTTAGATTTCCAAAATCATCATATGCTAGAGTACTCGTGCATCCCGAAGTATCTGTTCCTTTATCGATGACTGCAGTTGAATTTGGATCACTGCCTTCTACTATTTTAGCAATCGTTTCTGCACCTGTAGGTTTTGTTGTAATAGCTTGATCTTCATGGACAATACTTTTTCCTTCTAGTTTATAAGAAATGACCTTGGAATTGTAATCATCGTCACCTGCTAAAGCCTCATCTAAGTAAATTTGAATATTGTAAACTAAGATACTTGAGTTCTTGTCTAGATCTCCTGAAAGTAGAATTCCTTCATTATCTTGAATGGATTTCATGGTTTTTGGATATCCCGTCATTTTATTAAATGTGGTTCCATCACTCTCTCTTAAGATGACTTTTAAGTGTTCTGGATTGGCTGTATTAGACTCTGTTGCTTTTAAAAACATCTGATAGAAAGCTTTTAAAGTACCTGTATTTTGAATGGAAAATTGATAACTACAAGTATTGATTAAAGAATCGGCATCTGCCTCTGTCATTGGAGCAAAACAACTTGGATCTGTAATTTGAAGTGTAGTGTCGTTATCTGGTAAGACTGTCCCATCTTTAGAATAAGTAAATGCGAGATCTCCAGACTTTACGACCTGGTTTTGAGAGTTACTATTCACTTGTAAAAACAAAGCATAAGAAAGCCCTAAAACTAATATCGTTGACACTGCGATAATATAGGTAGCTAGCTTTGTTTCTCTTTTAAAAATATTCTTAAAACTCAAATTATTTTCCTTCATTTTAATATCCTCTATTCTAGAATTATTATATCAAAGTTGTTGGTAAAAGAAAAGACTTTTTTTCAAAGTCTCTTCTTTGATGTTTCGTTATTCGATGTAATTGTTTAGAATTCATGTTCTTTTTGATAGTTTATGATTTGCTCTACGTCGTCAAAATGGATTCTTTCTTTCCCAATAATTTGATAGTTCTCATGTCCTTTTCCTAATATTAAGACAATATCGTCTTTTTCTATCATGTCTAGAGCTTTATTAATGGCTTGTTTGCGATCAAAAATTACTTCATAATTCTTTTTTTGAATGCCTGATATGATATCATCCATAATACGTCTTGGGTCTTCAGTTCTTGGATTATCATTGGTAAGAATTACATAATCACTTTTCTCTGTTGCCATTTTTCCCATTATCGGTCTTTTGTATGGATCTCTATCCCCTCCACATCCGATGACTGTGATAATACGTGCTTTTGCTAGTTCTTTGAAGGAATCAATCACTTTTTCTACTGCATCAGGGGTATGGGCATAATCTACAATTGCTTGGCCTTCTTTCACTCTGCAAGCTTCACATCTTCCTTTTGGTGGGAGGATTTCTTGACTGATTCTTTGAAGTTCTTCTAAAGAGTATCCAAGGTTTTGGACTAAGGCGATTGCAGTTACGAAATTATAGACGTTAAATTTACTAAATAATCTGTTCTTAAATAGGTATTCTTGGTTTTGATACTTTATTTTAACGTCCGTCCCTAGAGCATGAAATTGATAGGAAAGAATTTGATAGTCTTTGGCGTTCATCCCTATTTCTAATGTATTTTTAAACGCTTTTTGAAACTCTTTACTGCTTTTATCATCCGAGTTTACGATGAAAATTCCTTCTTTTTTTAAATAGTTTAGAATCTTTAATTTACACGCTAAATAATTCTCCATTGTTTTATGATAATCTAAATGGTCTTCTGTTAGATTGGTAAATGCTCCTAGAGAGAATTTTAATCCATAGATTCGTTCTAAATCAATTGAATGGGAAGAGACTTCCATGACAATGGTGGTGCATCCTTTTTCTAAAACTTCTGTGAAGAGTTTATAGATGGTTAAAATATCTGGTGTGGTATTTTGAAGAGGTTTTACTTCCTCTTCAAAATAAAATCCTATCGTTCCCATATAGGCTACTTTTACGCCTAATTTTTTTAACAATTGGTAGGTTAAATAACACGTTGTCGTTTTGCCATTGGTTCCTGTGACTCCAATGATTTTTAACTCATTTATTCTATCTGCATAGAGTTTCTTTAACTCTTCTTTTAAAAAAATACTTGTGTTTGCTACTTTGTGAACGGGAACACTTGCTTTCACATCTTTTTCGGCAATGACTTCTGAGGCTCCATTTAAAATGGCATTTTCAATATAGTCGTGACCATCCACAGTATGACCTGGAATGGCTACAAATACTTGTCCTTTTTGAATTTTTCTAGAATCTGTTTCATATTTTAACATTATGATTCCTCCTTTGTAAGAATCTCAGATAACTTGGTAATTTCTCCTGCTCCTAAAGTAATTACTATATCATTTTTATGAATGTTATTTTCTAGATATTCTTTGATAGAGGCAAAATCTTTTATAACATTGGAAGATTTCCCTAGTTTTTGCAATTCCTCTTTTAGGTTGTCTTCATTGATATGAAAAAGATTTTCTTCTCTTGCAGCATAGATTTTATAAATGATAATCTCATCAAACATAGAAAGGGAGGATGCAAAATCTTCTAAATGGGAA
>JAFUYX010000042.1 GCA_017476885.1 Bacilli bacterium
AAATATAATAAACGTCGAAACATTTAAATAATATATATTTATAAAGTAATAAGTATGTCAGGCGACGAGAGTGCTTTTGGAAGTATTTACATCATGAAAAACTTCGTAAACGGAAAATACTACGTAGGACAAACGATTCAGTCTTCTCAAGAAAGATTTTCTCAACACATAAGAGAAGCATATGCAGAAGATAGAAGAGAATATAACTACTGTATAAGCCGAGCTATCCGTAAATATGGAAAAGAGGCTTTTGATTTTGCGGTACTGGCAGATCAAGTACCTATTGAAATGTTAGATATTGTAGAAGAACATTATATAGATATGTATATGACAACTGACCCTAAATACGGTTATAACGTTTCCGTCGGACATAGAGATACTTCTAACTTTAAAAAATACAAAAGAAATGAAGAACCTGAACCTCATTTTGAGGAAATTTCTGACGAAGATATAGATCGTATATTAGAGGAATTTTAATGTTAAATAACAAAGTAGCAAAAATATTAATAAGAGCTAAAAATGACCCCGTATTTTTTGCAGAACATTTTTTTAAAAATGTGAAAATGGAAAATTATAAGTTAGAAGACCATCAGAAGCTTTTTTTAAGAGATAAAAATCCATATAAAATCCTTTTTTGTTCAAGAAGATCAGGAAAAACATTGGTGATGATTTTAGATATCTTACACAAAGCTTTTTTTAGACCAAATCAACAAATAGCGTTGATCGCCCCTACATTAGAACAATCAAAAACTTTTGCAAACGTTTTTAACGATATGATATTAAGAAGTGAAGGTCTTAGGTCTTCTTTTATTGTAGATAATAAATTAGACAAACAGTTATCTAATGGAACAAGAATTGCTTTTAAAACAGCTGGAGCTGCATCAGGGAAAAAAGAAGATTCAAATCTTGTTGGTAGTGGAATAAATACATTATATATTGATGAAGCTCAATCTATGGATGCTGATGCGATGGCAACAATCATGCCAGTGGTTACTGGACAAATCGGGCAAGCTGAGATCGTTTTAGCAGGTACTCCTCGTGCAAGAACAGGATTCTTTTTCGAAAATATCTTAAATGCAAAACAAATCTCAGAATGCTATGTAAATAAGGGGATTCCGAAAAGATGCCCTACTGATGGAAAATATAGTCTTCATAGATTCAAGGTTACAGATCTAGATGAAGATGATAAAGTAATCTATTCGAAAGCAGAATATCGTTTGTCCATAGAAGAACTTGAAACAATTAAATCTACAATAGGAGTAGAAAAATTTAGAAGAGAATATTGTTTAGAATTCTTAGATTCTATTAGTATGCCATTTTATAGTGACCTTATTGATTTAGCTTTTACTGCACCACTTCCACAAACATTTAGCTCATTTCAACCAGCCTGCGCAGGAATAGACTTTGGGAAAAAAAGAAATATAAGTTCCTTAACCATAGCAACCCAAACACCACAATTAACCTGGGAAGCTAAATATTATAAAAGATGGCATCTTGGAACTAAATATACTGATATTTTACATTATGTCAATAATGTACTTCCAAAAGCATTTCCTGGACTTAAATGTATAGCAATAGATCAAACTGGAGTAGGAAATGTATTAACAGAAGGAGTAAATCATAACTCTTTTTACAATGTATTAGATGTAATATTTTCTCAACCTTCAAAGGTATCAATGGTCGAAGGGCTTGTGTCAAGTATGGAAAACCAATTTATTACATTTGCCCCAGATAAACTCCTACAAAAAGAAATGGCTCAATATAGCCGTGAAACTACTGAAAATGATAGAGTCATCTATACAAAAGGAGAATCAGATGATTGTCTTGATTCAGCAATGCTATGTAATGTAGCAATCAATGATTATATTCAAAATGGTCAAAGAAGAAGAAATCCATTAAAAATGTTTTCTTTAGGTCAAAATGCCTTAGGAAACAAATCTTATGATAATACCAAATCAAGAAATAGGTACACTAAAAAAAGAAAAAGAAGATAGATAGTTATGGCTACCAAAATTAAAAAGCACAACCCTCACCATGGTAGTATGAGAACTTTTGGAAATAACTATGCCCCAACTAGACTAAATTATCAGATTATCGACGGTTTATACAGAAATACTATTTTTAATAAAATCGTTAGAAAAATGATAGCTAATGTAGTTCCTAGTTATTTCACTCTTACTGTTGAGGACGCTCAAGAAAATAGATTACCAGACTTAGAAAAAGAATGTAAGGAATTAAGTTCGATTTTAAATCGAGAATTATATGTTGAAGCTTATAAGTCCTACTTTTTATACGGAACAGCTATTCTGTATGATGGAAACAGAGACAAAGATAGTGGTCTCCCTAAAGAAATTTTAACCCTCCATCCTAAGGATGTTCAAGTAGAAATGTACGTAGATGGTCCAAAATATGGAGAAATAAAAAAATGGACTTACGATTATGGTGGGAAAACCATTGATTTAAAACCTGAACATGTAAAAGTCTTTGCAAATGACCCTGATTTAGGTGGAATATTCGGATACAGTCTTTTAGATCCAATGCTTGACACTTTACATCAGTTTTTAAACAATAGACTTGATCTAGCAGAGATTTTAAACAGATATGCCATTCCAATAGTTCAATGGGCTGTAAATGTAGAAGATATAAATGATGAAGCTCTTGAAGATAATCTCGTTAATAGAGCTCGTCAGATGTTAGAAGCTCAATTGGATGCTGGAGACGATATCGTTTCTGATGCAAGAATAGAACCACGTACTTTGTCTTTTGCGAATGATGTAGGACACTTAATTTCAATCCTAAAGGAGTCCAGAAGAGACTTAGGGATGTTATCAATTCCAGAGTCTCTGATGGGTGGAGAAATCAGTAACCTTTCAGGTGGTAAAACACAAGCTGCTGTATTTATGAAAGAAGTTTCTGATTATAGAGCTGAATTAAATGACTTTTTGGCAAGATATTACTATGTTCCATTCCTTGAAAGAAAAGGTCATACCAAAGGAATTGACTATCATAATGTATATTTATCATTCCCTCCAACAACTACAGAACTTCCATCAGAAAGTATTATTTGGGTAGATACATCATTAAATGACGGTATGATTACTCCAAACGAAGGAAGAGCAATGCTTGGTTTCAGAGGAGCAGCTCCTGGTCTCCCAAGAATTGCAGCTAAAAACATTGGTTGGATAGAAAAAGCTCTTCAATTAGGTCTAATTGACCAAGATGAAGGAAGATACTGGCTAGGTTTAGAAGGTAAAGCTCCTGGAATTTCTGATGAGATGAAAGAAATCTTCGGAATAGGTCAAGAACAACCAAGAGATATCCAAGGAGAGTTTAATTCTACAAAATCTCAAGAAGATAAAAAAGAAGATGAAACT
>JAFUYX010000043.1 GCA_017476885.1 Bacilli bacterium
GTGAAAAAGATACATTTAAGTAAAAAAAATCAGCGCTCTGCCTTTTAAATCAGTGCGTTGATTTTTTTCAATCATCTTTAATCCCTTTATTTATAAGTAATTGCCAACTAAGGAATTAATTCATAAATAATTTAAAAATTGGCACAATAAATCAGAGATAAATGCCCATGATTGTAACAAAATTAAGAGATGCAAGAGAAAGTTTAGATATTAAACAAAAGGATTTAACCGAATTATACCAAGTTAAGAAGTCAACAATATCAGGATGGGAAAACGGACATGATACCATTCCATTAATAAAATTAATTCTGTTTGCCAACAAATATAATTATAGCTTAGACTATTTATTCGGATTAATTCCACATAATATAGAATACGAAAAAATTGAAATTTCTCTACCAAAAATTGGAAAAAATTTAAAAATAATACGTAAGATCAATTATAAAACGCAAGAAGAAATCGCACATTTTTTGGGGATTAGTCAATCTACATACTCCCACTATGAAAAAGGAATCCGTTTAATTCCAACAAATTACATTTACAGTCTATCGCAAATATATAAAAATTATTCAATAGATAAAATATTAAATCGCAAAAGAAAAATAAAAAAATAAATCAAATATTTTTAAGAATCTATATAATTGAAAATCCAGATTTAACTTTCCAGCTTCATAATAACATAAAGCAAATAAATGTAAAAAAAAATAGATTTTACTCTATTTCTAAAAATATTTAAGATGCATCCTCAATTAAAGAAGGCGTATTTGCCATCTCCTTAGGGAGAGCAATATCCATGTATTTTAAAATCGTTGGAGCTACATTACAAAGAGTTCCCTTTTCCTTCAATTTCACTTTTTCATCAGTAACTACAAAAGGAACCAAACTTGTAGTATGAGTAGTCACAGGATTTCCCTCTTCATCAATCATCTGATCTGCATTTCCATGGTCAGCCAAAATAACCATCGTATAAAAATTCTCATCTGCTTTTTGTTTTAAAACATTTAAACACATATCCACCGTCATCACAGCTTTAATCGTCGCTTCCAAATTTCCCGTATGTCCAACCATATCTGGATTAGCAAAATTCATGAATATAAAATCATAATCCTTTTCCATACAAGCAACACATTTTTTAGTAATCTCAACAGCACTCATCTCAGGCTTTAAATCATAGGTAGCAACCTTAGGAGAAGGAATCAAAAACTTTTGACAGCCATCTAAAGAAGCATTGGATTCCCCATCAAAGAAATAGGTGACATGGGCATATTTTTCTGTTTCAGCGATCCTTGCCTGAGTCAGACCGAGTTCAGAAAGATAAACTCCTAAAGGATTCGTAACTTCCTCCCTTGTCAAAATATTCTTTGTTTTAATCTTAACATCAATTGGTAAAAGAGAATAAACAGGAAAATCATCCATATGAAAAACACCAAATTCAGAAAAATTACTTTGAACAAATGTAGATAGAATCTGCTTAGCTCGATCCGTTCTAAAATTCATCCAAAGAAGAGCATCTCCATCTGCAATAGGCGCAAAGAACTTTGTTTTAATAGGAGGTAAAAACTCATCAGTCATATCCTTTTCATAACACTTTTGAATCATCATAGGAATATTAGGAGCAATATAAGCAACCCCTCTCGTAACTAAATCATAATACTTTTTAGTTCGATTCCAATTTTTATCTCTATCCATAGCATAATATCGACCACAAATACTTGCAATGCTTCCTACTTTGGTTTCTTCCAGTTTTTTTTCTAAAATAGAAATGTATTGATACAAATCTTTCGTTCCTGTATCTCTACCATCACTAATGATATGAAAAGAAACATTGGTAACGCCTTCTTTTGCCAAGACATCAATCATCATCAAGTAGTGTTCCAAAGAAGAATGGACATTCCCATCACTAAGCATTCCCATCACATGTAATTTCTTTTCTTTAGCTCTTTGTACCATAGAAGCAAACACTTCATTTTCCATAGGATTCCCTTGTAAGAAATCTTTAATTAATGCGATACTTTGTTTAATCTTTCTTCCAGCGCCAATAGTCATATGACCTACTTCACTATTACCGAATTGTCCTTTTTCAAGACCAACAGCCTCTTCACTAGCCTCAAGTAACGCATGAGGATACTGATTCCATATTTCTTGAAAATGCACAGGAGGAGCCATCTTCACGGCATTTCCTAACGGATTATCACTCCATCCAAAACCATCTAAAACTATTGTTAATACTTTTTTCATGAGTCCCCTCCTTAAGTATATGAATCATTTTAACACAAAACGCAAAAAAAAGAAATAGACCATTTCTTTTAAGCATAAGCATTCTTAATTTCTTCAATTCGTAGAGCATCAGAAATTGTTGCAATAAATTCAGAATTTGTTGGTTTAGCCCGATCATAATCAATACTATGTCCAAACATAGCATTCATCATATCATAATCAGCTCGATTCCAACTAATCTCGATAGCATGACGAATAGCTCTTTCTACTCTGGAAGAAGTCGTATTATAACGCTTTGCAATCGTTGGATATACTTTTTTTGTCATCGACCCAATCAAACTAGAAGATTGATACAGCATCAAGATTCCTTCTCGTAAATATTGATATCCCATCACTTGAGAAGGGACACCCAAATCATGTAGCAATGAAGAAACCTTAAGTTGAATAGATGGACTCACCTTTTTATCTCCAGTTAAATCTGGCATCGTTTCAGTAAACACTTCCTTAATTCTTTTCTCTAAAGAAGGAAAACTACAAGGTTTTAACATAAAATAATCCACTTGAAACTTGCTCATCATCGAAACCATATATTCTTGTTTATAACTAGATAAAACAATGACATGTTTCTGAATCTTGAATCGCTTCAACTGACTTAAAATTTCAATTCCATCGACATTAGGAAGAATCAAATCAAGAAGAATCAAATCAATTTTATCTTGATTTTTCTTTACATAATCCACAACAGTACTTCCATCCGATAGAATGTCAAGAATTTGTATACTTTCGTTGTTTTTGAAATACTCCTCAATACGACTAGTAAACTCCCTGTTATCGTCTACTACTAATGCATTGATACTTTTTTTCATAATGGTCTCCTTTTCTATTAAGTACCTCTAACAACATCACGTAAACATCATAGCACAAAAAACGTCGAATTGAAAGCAAAAAAAATGACAAGTATTGTCAAATAATGTCGAACTTTGTCGAAATTATTTGATACTTGCCAAATAGTCTACGAACTCCTTAGGATTCGTACTAAACTTACCAATTAACAAACCATCAATCACGGAACTTTCTATAAATGGTTTTAAATTTTTCTTGTTTAATCCTCCACCATAATAAAGTGGAAAAACAAATTGAAGTTCTTGATCCATCGTTTCCTTTAGAACTTGAAATATTTTTTCCGTCATATCTATATCAAGAGATACTTTCTGATCTGCTAACCAAGAAGGTTCATAAACAAAAACAATTCGTTTATAATCTTTTCTAGAAACTTTAGATAGCACTGCTCTTATTTGCCCCATAATCTTTTCTGAAGTATACTGATAATCCGAATCTTGTTTTGTATCACTAAGTAAAAAATAGACTTTCATTTGATACTTCAATGCATGTTGAAGCTTTAAAATTTTATCCTCAAAACGATTTTTTAGATCAACATGACCAATCAAACAAGCACCAACACCAAGACTTTTCAAAGATTTTCCACTAATCTCTCCTGTTTTAAACTCATCACTAGAAGCAATATCTTGACTACACAAATCATATTTCTTAGAATGCATCACCGGAATAAAAACAGCAGAAGGACACAACGTAATAGGATAATCTAAAGTTTCCATAATTCTTTTATATTCTAGCATCTCTCTTAAATCGTGAGAAGATTTTAAATTACATAGTAAGGGTTTCAATCTTATCCCCTTCTTCCTTCATTGCTTCCAAAGCTTTTAATTCTCCCGTTGCAAGATAATCTAAAGTAGCACCACCACCACTAGATGTATAAGTAAAGCAATTGTCAAAGCCTAAACGATGAGCACTAGAAAGGGCATCTCCACCACCTAATACCACCACAGCATCTAACTTAGATAACATGGATAGCAATTCTTTAGTACCATTCGCATACTTTGGATTTTCATACATTCCTACAGTTCCATTTAAAAACACGGTTTGAGTATCCTTTAAAATACTTTGATACTTTTGAAGTGTACAAGCCCCAATATCATAAATCATTTCATTCTCTAAGACCTCATTCACCCTTTTATACTTCACATAATTCTTATCATAAGTACTACCCACAATGACATCCAAAGGAAGAACAATCTTATCACGGTATTGTAATAACATTTCCCTCACCTTACTGCGAACCTCTTCCTCTTCACTCACTAAAGACTCTCCTGTTTCAAAATCAAGAACATCCAAACAAGTATTAGCAAGTCCACCTCCAAGTAATAAATGATCACACTTAGGAAGTAAAGAAGAAATCAAGGCAAGCTTATCATCAATCTTAGCACCACCCATAATGACCGTATAAGGATGAATAGGATGTTGAACTAAACGATCTAACATTCCAATTTCTTGTTGCATTAAAAAACCAATACAACTAGGAATATACTTTGAAATCCCATAAGTGGAAGCATGTTTACGATGAGAAGTCGCAAACGCATCATTCACAAAAACCTCTCCTAAACTAGCAAAATACATACTCAGTTGAGCATCACATTTACTCTCTAGTTTATTTGGAACATCTAAAGTTCTTGTATTTTCAAGCATCAAAATATCTTGAGGTTTTAAAGATTTGACTCTTTCAACCACATCAGTCCCAAAATTATTTTTTGAAAAATACACACTTCTTCCTAATAGTTCTTGAAGATGTTGAGCCACAGGAGCTAAAGTATACTTCTCTTTATCTGCATTTGTTTTCACTTTTCCTAAATGACTAAGAATCACAATTTTACAATTTTCACTTAATAAGTAATGGATTGTTTCAAGAGTTGCTTTCATTTTAGAATCATCAACAATGACACCATTTTCTAAAGGGACATTATAGTCTACTCTCAAAACCACAGTTTTATTTTTGACATTTGTATTTTGCAAACATTGTTTCATTCAAATCCCTACCTTACATATCTATTATAGCAAAAAAAAGAATGAATTAAAACATCATTCTTGCCGTTCTCATCATTTGAGCCGTATATCCAACCTCATTATCATACCAAGCCACAACTTTTACAAGATGTTTGTTGGAAGCTTCTAAAACCGTCGTTAATCTCAAATCCACCAAAGCTCCACACTTCACCCCTAACACATCAGATGAAACAATAGGATCTCCAGTGACTTGAAGTGCCTCACTTTGATATTTCATAAATGTAGCATTAATCTCCTCTTTTGTTGCATTTTTCTTTAACTCAAGAGTAAGATCAATCATCGAACCATCAGCAACTGGAACACGATAGGCAACACCATCTAACTTTCCTTGAAGTTGAGGTAACACTTTTCCAATAGTGCTCGCAGCCCCTGTACTTGCCGGAATAATATTAATGGCAGCCGCTCTACCTCTTCTAGATTCATAACCTTTACTATGATTACCATCTAGAGTCACTTGATCATTGGTGTAAGCATGAATCGTAGACATAAATCCCTTCTCAATGCCAAATTCTTTTTCCAAGACATCTAAAACTGGGGCTAAACAATTCGTGGTACAAGAAGCAGCCGAAACAATTTCTTCCTTCTTATCCAAAATAAAATCATTCACTCCATAAACAATCGTCTTGCAATCTCCTTTTGCAGGGGCAGAAATCAAAACCTTCTTAGCTCCAGCCTCAATGTGTTTATGAGCATCATTTACATCTGTAAACTTTCCTGTACACTCTAAAACCAAATCTACCCCAAGTTCTTTCCAAGGCAAATTAGAAGGATCTTTCTCTGTAAATACAGGAACTCTTTTCACATTATTAATAATTAAACAATTGTCACCTGCTTGAATCAAATCCGTATGAAATCTTCTATGATTACTATCATACTTTAGTAAATAAGCCAAATCATCTGCAGAACTGGTTCCATTAATTGCCACGACATCAAAAATAGTCCCCGTAATCATTTCTCGAAAAGCCAGTCTCCCTATTCTTCCAAATCCATTAATTGCAACCTTTATCATAATCTCTCTCCTATCCTATAAACTCTCTTAATACTGAAGTTTCTTTCACCAATTCCTTTGGAATTGGAAAGAATCCTTGCAAATAATCAGCAAGCCTTCTTGCCTCACTATAATAAGGACTCTCCACACCTACAGAAAGTAGCAATGGAAGAGCATATACCTTTAATACGCCAATCTCATAAGCAAGAGCCGTATTTATAATCATATCTGCTTGATATACATATGGGAATATATATTTTTCTTCTCCAACTCTTACCAAATTCCATTCAGAAATGGTATCATCCACACTTTTCCCTCTCGTTCCAAAATCTCGAACCATTCTCCGTATTAGTCTTAAATCCAATGTAGAAATATAATTATGTCGATCAATAGACAACGGCATAAAAGGACTTAAATAAATCTTAAATTTATATTTACTCTCAATATATGGAATTAAATCATCATTTAAGCAATGCAATCCCTCAATCAATAAAATAGAATTATCACTTAACTGTAACTTACGATCTTTATAAATCTTCTTACCATTTACGAAATCATAGATAGGAATCTCTGTTTTCTCACCCTTTAATAATTTCTTCAAAGTCGTGTTAAAGAGTTCCAAATCAATGGCTTGTAAACACTCATAGTCATATTGTCCAAATTCATTTCTAGGAGTATCAATTCGATCTACAAAGAAATCATCTGTGGATAACCCAACCGGATCATACCCCATACTTCTTAAGATATCTGAAAGTCTTTTCATTGTCGTTGTTTTACCACTAGAAGAAGGACCGGCAATCAACACCATTCTCACATCTCTCATTGAAATAATATGTTCCGCTGCTCTCATCAAATCTCGTTCATATAAAAGTTCATTCGAGTCCATAAATTCTTTAATCTTAGAATGACTCACCAAATAATTTAAAGTAGACAAATAAGGGACACCCATTCTTCTTAACCATTTTTTACTATTCATAAAATTTTCAACAATATTTTCATAATGTACATACTCAGGAACCTTACCCTTGCTTGCCACATTAGGACTAACAAGAACAATACGATTTTTTCCCAAGAATACCAGTTCAAATTGTTTTAAAGAACTTGTACTATAAGGCATGATATTATAGAAAAAATTAAGCCGTTCCCCAAGACGATACATACTCACAACTTTCGTGGATAAACTATCAATAATTGCTGCTTTCTCATCCTCTCGAACCTTTTTATAATATTTATGAGCCTCTTTCACATCCATATTATAAGTTTGAAAAGGCAGATTTTTTTCAACATAACTAGCCATCAAAGACTTAATTTTAGAAACATCTTCACTAGTCAAATTATGGGTCATATAGACTTCACTTAAAATACCTCTGGGGACACTATGTAAAAAACGAACCTCTGCATCTGGATATAGTTCCATAACAGCATTTAAAAATAAAAACTTCAACCCTGCCTGGTATAATTTTACTCCTGCAAGTTGAGTGATATCTACAAAACCAATTTTTTCACTCTGATTTGCCTTCGCACTTAAAGGTAGTACCTGTTGATCAATTTTAATGGCCAATATTTCCTGAGAGGTCTTGACATCTTTTACAATCTCATGAAAAGTGGTATTCTTAGGAAATTCCTTAGTACTTCCATCAGGATAAGTAATTGTAATTTTCTCCATAGTAAATCCCTCTTATTCTACAACATATTGTATCATAAAAAAAGGAAGAAAAAAAGGCAAAAAAAAGGATTTGACAATTACTTTAAAAATTGACGAACCCCTTTTCCTGCCATCATTCCGCTGATGAATGCCGTTTCTAAATTATACCCTCCACAATCTCCATCGATATCTAAGATTTCTCCAGCAAAGAAAAGTCCATTCACAATACTTGATTCTAATGATGCAATATTTAATTCCTTAAGAGCAACTCCCCCACTACAAACCTGGCCACTTTCAAAACCCGCTGTAGATACAATTTTGCAAGGAAAAGAAGACAACATCTCAATAAGTCGACTCTTCAACTTTTCAGACAAATAATCATAATAACAATCTTTAGAGATTTCACATTGTTTTAAAATAACATCCACAAGTTTATAATTTAAAATTGCTTCCAGTAAAGTCCCAATATTTCTGTTCTTTACTTTCTTATTTTGTTCATCCAAAAACCTTCCAACAGAATTGGTAAAAGGAAAAAAATTAATCAATACAACCGGCTTTTTTCCAGAAGACAAATCAATAGCAACCTCTCTACTAATATTAAACACACAAATACCACTAATGCCATTTTTCGTAAGTTGAATCTCTCCCTCTTCCATTTTTCCTTGATAAGATACTTTTACATGACTTCGTACCCCAGCCCAACTTCCAAGATAGGATTCATCCATCTCTAAAGATACCAAAGAAGGATTCACAGGAATCATTTTATGCCCTAAAGAAGAAGCAAGTGCATATCCTTTTCCATCACTACCAGTTTTAGGATACGACCTTGACCCCGTAGATAAAACTACAGCATCAGCCAAATAAATGCCATTGGAAGTAACAACTTCAAACTTAGAGTCCTTTTTGACAATCGAAAGAACTTCAGTCTCTAATAAAAAATCAATATTCTTTCTTTTTGCCTCTTCTAAAAAAGCATGTTTCATCGTAAAAGATTGCATCGAATAAGGATAGAAATACCCCTCTTTATTCATAGGAACAATTCCCATTTTCAATATTTGTTCATAGACGTCTTCCACATATTGCTTTTGAAAAATAGATGATAATAATTCTTTAGAATCACTATGAAAATGACTTAAATTTTGATCTTGATTCCAAAAATTACACTTTCCATTTCCGGTCAATAAAAGCTTCTTTAATGGTTCCTTATTCTTATCTATGACTGTAACATGAATCAAATCACCAGAAGCATTTAAGGATGCAAAAATACCAGCAGGTCCTCCACCTATTACTAAAACTTCTTTCACTTCACATCACCAACCTATTTCTATCTTACCAAATATGACAAAATTAGTCATTTCCTTTTTGAATAAAACAAGCACTTTGTTATACATTATTAATAAGGTGATCAAATGAACATAATTCCTACCGTATTAGAAAAAACAAATAATGAAAGTGTAGCCTATGACTTATATTCTAGACTTTTAGAAGATCGAATTATTTTTCTATCAGGCGAAATCAACGATACTTTAGCTAATATCATCATTTCAGAACTCTTATATTTGGACTCTAAAAGCCATGATGAAATAAAACTATACATCAATAGTCCAGGAGGATCCATTTCAAGTGGAATGGCCATCTACGATACAATGAATTATATCAAAAGTGATATTAGAACCATTTGCATAGGAATATCAGCATCTATGGCCGCATTCTTACTCTCTTCTGGAACGAAAGGAAAAAGATGTGCTTTAAAAAACTCAGAAGTCATGATACATCAACCGCTTGGCGGAGTACAGGGACAAGCAAGTGACATGAAAATAGCTTGTGAAAGAATTATCAAAATCAAAGAAAAATTAAATAAAATTCTATCAAAAAACACAGGTCAATCTTTAGAAAAAATTACACTTGATACCGATAGAGATTACTACATGTCTAGTAAAGAAGCTCAAGACTATGGGCTTATTGATGAAATCATTTAAAAAAGCATATTCAAAAAAAGAATATGCTTTTATCTTGTCAAAAAAAGCAATTTATGATAGTCTAAATTATTAGAAAAGAAAAAATATATCTCAATAAAAATTACGGAGGAAAGACAATGAGTAAGGCAAGAAAAACTAGAAAAGAAAAAATACGTTCTCAAAAAAGAATAAAAGCATACAAGGAAGAACTTTTAAAATTAAAAACGTTAAAAGAAGAGTTAGAAAAACAACAAGAACAATTAATACAAAAAAAAGAATATTCTAAAATGAATCTATGGAAACTAATCGCACCCTTTTTCATTACAGCAGGCATTACTGCAAGTACTATAAAATTTTTTGGAGGAGGATTACCTTTCTATCGCGATCACACTACAAAATATCGTAAATATGATTTAGAATACGATACAGAGGGACATCAAACATTAGAAAAAGAATATGGTTTTAAAAGTGATTTAATACCAAATTCATTAATTGAAGAAGAACAAATTGACCAAAATACAAGAATAATTCGAAATTATATAGTAGAAAATATAGACTTAGATTTAATCAATGCAATCTTAGAAAAAGACTATAACTATATCCATGAAAATTTACCCTATTTTGATGAAGAAACTTTCTACTCAAATTTACCTAACAAGGAAAATCTAAGCGATTCTAGAATCCAAGCAAGTCTACACATGATAGATAAAAAAGATGCAATCTCCACTCCAGAATCAACAGAAAAAAATAACCTCATTACCATACTAAACCTACTAATAATACAAATAATTAATCTAGGTTATACTAAATTATGTGATATTGATAATAAATGGAAAAAGAATACGAGCAACTATAGAGAAGCCATAGAAACACAAGAAGAATTAGAAGAGCAATTAGAAGAGAATAGAAAAAAAAGAAGAACACTATCAAAAAAAATGGGAGGAATATAACCATGAAAGATCGACAAGCACTCATCAATCAATTGACAAGAAAAGAACAAGAACTGGAAAACAGAATCGAATATAGAAATCTATACAATTTCCGCAATACTATAGCAAATGGAGTAATTAAAGGGTTAAAAGGCTTTGACTATGCCCTACCATTTCTCATGTCTGCGTTAATTATTGGAAGCACTCCTCCAATAAAAAAGAACCCTCCATTCCAACAAGATATGATTACACGCCAAGCATCCATAGAAACAACAGATACCTCAAACGGTATCCATACTTATCACCTTTCCTATAAAAATGTATTCTCAAAAAATGAATTAAAGTATTCAACAGGATGGACCATTAATGATAAAGGGCGATATGAAAGAATGGAAGTGAAATATAATTTTAACTCCCTTGATAATTTAAACGATGCAGAAAAAATACTAAGTATGACCAAAGAAGAACTAGACAATACTTTTTCTAAAACTCTACCCAA
>JAFUYX010000044.1 GCA_017476885.1 Bacilli bacterium
GAATGGTTCAGTATGGGCCAAGTATTACCGGATGCGCTGGAGATAGTGTATCATCTGCTCAAATAGCCAAATCTACAGCTTGTCCTGAAGGAAAAGATTGGTTACAAGGAGGAGTCAATGCTTCGACAACTGGTAATAAAATATGCTTATTATGACTTAAATGCGACTGCTCCTGCTAAGTCTAGTGATGAAGGTGAGTCTGTTTCAACAGATGTGTACATGACTGATGCGGAGACTTTGGCCCGTTATCACTTAGGAGAAGGAACAAGAGAGATGTTGACTAGAATTGCTAAGAATACAAATGCTGGATGGTATAAAGGTTCTAATTATGTGACTGACACCTCCAGCCCTTGGGTGGCTCGTGGGGGCGGATTCAGTTATGGCTCCAGTGCTAAGCTCTTCTATTTCTCTCGTGCTACAGGTGGTGGCACTTCGAACGGTTCGTTCCGTTCTGTCATAGCCGCTGAAAACTTTTAGATAATAGGGCAATGATTTATTCATTGTTCTTTTTATCTTGCGTAAAATTTGTGTAAACAGTCAATTTTTGCTGTTTTCCTAATTTTGGTATTGATTTAGGTTACTAATTTAATATTTTAGTTCTACTAATTTGGTTCTTTTAGTAGTTTTTTTTTCTTACTAAAATAAGTATTTTGGTCATTTGCATTTGATTTTTACTTGTGTTTTATTAGTTTTGTGATCTTGATTTTTCATGAATCGATAAGAAAGGCTTGGTGATGAATTTGTGAAAGATGAAGAAAGAAATTACTATCCTGCTTTTTATGACACTGCGTTTAAAGCAAGTATTGCAAGTGAAGATAATAAGGGCATGATGATTGAATTTTTAAATCGACTTTTAGATTTGCATATTGTAGATATTGAATATTTAAAAAACGAATTAGAAGAAGTGGATTTAAGTACGAGAGGTAAGAGAGTTGATGTTCTTGCTAAGTTAGATAATGAAACTTATATTCTCATTGAACTAAACAAAGATGGAGGGAAGGAGAACCGAGTCCGAAACTTTAATTATTTTGCTTCTATTTATAATAGAAAAACGAAAGTAGGAATGAAGTATGATGGGGAAACTCCTTTTATTCTAGTGAATCTATCTTATCGCTTAGGATTAAATGCACCTTTAAAGGAAGTATATCAAGTACAGTCTTTAACTGGAAGAAAGTATATTGATAATTTTTTGATTTATGAATTTAACATGGATATCATTCAGCAGATGTGGTATGATAAGAATATCAAAGAACTAAAGAAACAAAGTGCTTTAGCAAGTCTAGTTATTACAGATTTTAGTCTTGTGTGGAAGGATGATGAATTCATGAAAGAGTTAGGGAAGAAAATCGATGATATTAACAAAAGCGAAACATATCGACCATTTTTAACTGCAGAAGAAGATATTCAGTTTCAAATGAACACTTATCATGAGAGTGGAGTTAAAGAGGGATTCAAGAAAGGCGAGGAACTTCAAAAGAATATTATTATTAAAAACATGTTAGAAAAGGGATATTCTACTCTTGAGATAGCTTCTATTGTTGGTGTAAGCAAAAGTGAGATTGAAAACATAAAAAAACGTTAGAAATATTGTTCTAACGTTTTAACTTTGTCTTACTTCCATGATTACTGGTAGAATCATAGGGTGTCTACCGGTTAAGATAGAAATGTAGGGAGATAATTCTAAGATGATTTGATTTTTTAAATCGGTATAACTATAAGTATCTTTGGATAAACTATCTTTAATAATGGAGGTTACTTTGTGTTCTATTTTTTCAATGAGTTCTGCATTTTCATTGACCATTACAAATCCTCTTGTTGTTACGTTTGGTTTAATTAGTAATTGTCTTGTTAGGGGATTTACATTAATAATAGTCATTAGAATTCCGTCTCGATTCATAATTTTTCTTTCTTTGATTACGGATGAACCAATTTCTCCGATTCTAGAGCCATCGACATAGATATCTCCTGCTGTAACAGGATTTCCTCTTTCAACCCCTTCATTGGTTAAGTTGATGACATCTCCATTTTTACAGATGAAAATGTGATCTCCTGGAATGCCACAGTCCATGGCTAATTCTTTATGAGAGGTAAGCATTCGATATTCCCCGTGCATCGGCATAAAATATTCTGGGTTTACGAGTCTTAGCATCAGCTTTAATTCGTCTTGTTTCGCATGTCCTGAAGTGTGAATATCGCTGAATTCTTGATTGGTATAAACTTTAACCCCTTTTAAATAGAGTTTATTTATGATTTTATTAATACTTGCGGCATTTCCTGGAATTGGCTTAGAAGAGAAGACTACTAAGTCATCATTTAATAAAGAAATCTGTTTATGGACTCCGTTTGCAATTCTAGATAATGCAGCGAGAGGCTCTCCTTGACTTCCAGTACATAAAATACATACTTCGTTTCTTTTTAAACTTTTTGCTTTATTCGCGTCAATAAAGATACTACTATCTTTGATTAATCCATTTTCTAAAGCGATGTTAATACTTGTTTCCATGCTTCTGCCAAATGTTACAATTTGTCTTCCACATTTTCTGCATGTTTCTACAATGTGTTTGATACGATAAATGTTAGAGGCAAATGTAGCAATAATTACTCTGCCATAGTGTCTTGAAATAATATCATTTAAAGTTTCATCTACACAAGATTCGGACTTAGAAAAACCAGGGGATAAGGCATTTGTGCTGTCTGAAAGTAAAAGTTTTACTCCTTGAGCACCGATTTTAGCGATTTTGTGGAAGTCGGCTACTGGTCCGATTGGAGTTAAATCAAATTTAAAATCTCCGGTTTCAAAGATGGTACCTTGAGGAGTATGAATTACCACAGCGAAACTATCTGGAATGGAGTGAGTGGTTGTTATAAACTCGACATTAAAGTGTTTAAATTTGATGGTACTATCTTTATCATAGGTTTCTATATTTTCATATTTGATATGATTATCTTCCAATTTGTTTTTGATTAAACTAACAGCAATTCTCGGTGCATAGATGATAGGAATGTGAACATTTTGGAGTAAAAATGTGATTCCACCGATGTGATCTTCATGACCATGCGTGATAATTAATGCTTTGATATTTTCTTCATGTTCTTTTAAATAAGTTACATCCTGAATGACATAGTCTACTCCCATTAGATCATCTTCTGGAAACATGACTCCAGCATCTATTACTAATAATTCATCGTCATGATGAATGACATACATATTTTTTCCAACTTCGCCAAGTCCACCTAAAGCAACGACAGACGTGACGTCTTTCTTATTTTGCATAATAATCTCCTTTCAAAAATAAAAAAATTAAAGTTGTTTCGCTAAATAAATTATACATCAAAAAATTGTAATTGTCTAGATTTAATGTTACAATGGTGATGTTAAGGGAGAATGATATTATGAAACAAAAAGGATTCACCTTAGTGGAGTTACTTGCAGTGATTGTGATTTTAGGGGCTATTGCAACAGTGGCTTCTGTTTCAGTATTTAGTATTATTGAGGCTCAAAAAGAGGAATTATTAAAAGAACAGATTAGTAATTTAAAAGATTCTGCTCAAAGTTATTATGTTCAAAGTAAGCGATATTTCACGGTTTGTACTTCTAATGATCCTGCAACAATGATGAATGATGCAAGTTTATCTTGTGGTATTGTGGTGAGTATAGGAGATTTGGTTCATCAAGGATATTTTGAAAATAAGAATCAAATATGCAATGAAACAAAAAAAGTGTTAATATATAGAGCAAGTCAGACAGATACAAGAGTTTATGTGCCTGATGATGCCTGTGGACAATAAAAAAGGAGGGTGCTTTCATGGGGTTATTTGATAAATTAAAAAAACTCGTTTCCAAAAAAGAAGAAAGAGAAGAGAAAGAAGAATTAGAAGTTTATGAGAAGGGTCTTGAAAAGACAAGAAAAGAATTTGTTTCTCAATTAAATTTGTTAGGAATTAAGTATCATAAAGTCAGCGAAGAGTATTTTGAAGAATTAGAAAATCTATTAATTATGGCTGACATAGGTGTTAATACGGTTTTTCAGTTTTTAGATCGTCTAAAAGAACGTGTGAAAAAGGAGAATATCGAAGATACCAAGTATTTGCAAGAAGTTATTGTCGATGAACTTTTTATTATTTATGTTGAAGGACAAGTGTTATCTGATAAAATTAATATGAATGAGGATGGTCCAACAGTGATTTTAATGGTGGGAGTCAATGGTGTTGGGAAAACCACTACGATTGCTAAACTGGCTCATAAATATATTAATGATGGGAAAAAAGTCATGATGATTGGTGCTGATACGTTTCGAGCTGGCGCGGTAACTCAATTAGAAGAATGGGCTAATCGGACAGGAGCACTTTTCTTTGGAAAGGATAATACTGATCCTTCTGGTGTGATTTATGATGGACTAGAAATCGCCAAGAAAGAAAATGTTGATATTGTTCTAGTTGATACGGCTGGAAGACTTCAAAATAAAGTTAATCTGATGAAAGAACTAGAAAAGATGAATAAAGTGATTGAACGGATTATTCCAGGGGCTCCTCAAGAAACTTTGCTTGTGATTGATGCCACTACTGGACAGAATGGAATTTTACAGGCAAAGGCTTTTCAAGAAGTGACAAATATTACAGGTATTGTTCTTACAAAGTTAGATGGAACTGCTAAAGGCGGAATTGTTTTAGCAATTAAAGAAAGTGTAGGAATACCAGTAAAATTTATTGGACTTGGAGAAACGATGGATGATTTAAAGCCTTTTGATATCGAATCTTATATCTATGGTTTGTTTAAGGATATGGTGGATTAATGGATAAAGTGGTATACTTTAATGAACTCTTTTCTTGCTATGGTGGACTCTTGACGAATCGAGAACAAGATTTGTTTGAACTTTATTATGAAGAGAATCTTTCTATGGGAGAAATTGCACAATTAAAGGGAATTAGTCGGAGTGGAGTTGGAGCCAGCATTAAAAAGATTGAAGAAAAGTTAGAACATTATGAGAAGGTTATACATAAACGTTTTATGGTAAAAAAAATGAGTGAGTTAAATGACTTTGATTCACTAGAAGGGATAAAAGAAGCAATTACTAATATCTTGAATAATTATGAAGAACATGATATGATGAATTAGAATATAAGGAGTAAGGTTCATATGAAAAAGATATTTCAAATTTTTGCTATTTTATGCCTTTTTTTTGTTTATATGAATAGAGTTCATGCAGCTATTTATGCTTCAGGAGATGAATGTCAGTCAAGACTTCTAGATGGTACGCAAGCTACACAAACTTGTCCGATTGAGTTTACTGTGACGGGTAGTAGTTCTAAAACATTTCGAGTTACTATTGATATTACTCTAGTCGCTTTGAATAATCCGTCTTACCATGCCACAGTGACGGATAGTAATTGGAAGTTAGTAAAACAAGAAGGAAATACCTTTGTGTTTGAGACCACTTTATCTTCTCTTCCAGTAGGTACTTATAAAATTGGTGATATTACTGTAACAGGGGCTACGGACAATCCAAACACTTGTGGAGGAACTTATCATATGTCTTTTACTCCTAAATGTGGTAGTTTTAAAGATGGAAATAATTATATATACTATGGCAGTGATGGTGAAGAAACTGATCAAGTGACATATTTAAAGCAATGTTTTGAACATAATTGTGATGTGATTAATGTAGATAATACTCAGATTTATTTTAATCATGAGGGGGAAGAAATCACTAGAGAGCAGTATGCAATTTATTGTAATTATCATAGATCTTGTGGTGTTCAGACCGATCCTGTTTTAAATAAAAAAGTCTATTTTAACTCTTCTGGGGATCAAACGGATTTTTTGACTTATATTACTCAGTGTAAAAATCCATCATGTAATGTTTATGTGGATTCTAATACAAATACCTCTTATTATTACAATTCCTCTGGAGTTCAAGTTACAGAAGCTGCTTATCATGAAGATTGTGATGAAAAGCCTAAATGTGCTATTAAAGATAATAAATATTATGATAATGATGGAAAAGAGACAGACGAACTTACTTATAAAAGAACCTGTTTGATTCATAATTGTGATACAATTGTATCTGGGAGTACTACCTATTATTATGACAAGAATGGAAATGAAACAGATTCGTATACTTATCAAAGACAGTGTAAACTTCATAATTGTGATAAGGTCGTAGATAGTAATTCTAATATTACCTATTATTATGATAAAAATGGAAACGAAGTAAGTGAAAATCAATATTCTATTCAATGCGAGACTCATACATGTGAAGAAGTTTATGATAATAGTTTAAATAAGTATCAGTATTTTGGTTCTGCTGGGTCTATTGTTGAACCGAACTCTTATTATTTGCAATGTAAAGAGCATTTATGTAAAAGTTATAAAGATGTGAATACTGGAATGGTTTATTATTATAATAATTTGGGTGAAAGTGTTACAAAGCAACAATTTGAAGATACTTGTGGTGAGAAACCTAGTTGTGGAATCGTTTCTAATAAATATTATGATGCGGATGGCAAAGAAGTTGATGAAGTTACTTATAAAAAGCAGTGTACTGATGAATATCGTTGTAAGTTTGTAGAATCTGAGAATAAATATTATGGCACTAATTCAAGCGAGATTACTAAAGATGAGTATTATTCTATTTGTGTCAAGCATACATGTGATGTTTATACTGATTCTCAAAATAAAAAGCATTATTATAATGATTTAGGGGCTGAAGTGACTGAGATTGAACAAATAATGAGTTGTAAGCCTTTGATTTGCCAAACTTATGAAGTGGGAGATAAAACATATTATTTTGATAATGATGAGAATGAAGTTACCAAAGAAGAATATGAGAGTTCTTGTTTAGAAAAACCAATCTGTAAGGAAGAAAATGGGAAATACTTTGATAAAGAAGGAAAAGAAGTAAAAAAGGAAGAGTATGAACGGTCTTGCAAGAAATATACTTGTAAAAAAGTAGATGGAAAGTATTATGATTCTGTTGGAAATGTAGTCAGCAAAGAGGTCTTTGGAATTAGTTGTGATTCCAAAGGAGAGGTGGACAATCCTAATACTGGTGCCTCTTTACCATTGCGAATTTTGGCTTTTTTACTGATTATAGGGCTAACTATTTATAGTTTTGCGGTAAAAAACAATAAAATTTTACACTTAAAATAGGGAAAAATCTCTATTTTTTTTATTTTTATTCAAAAAGGACTAGAAAAATGATAAAAAATGTTGTAGTATAGCAAATACAAATTCAGGGGGGATTTTGTTATGAAAAAGAATTTGTTATTTGTTTTATTGTGTTTATTTGGATTTTTAGCTATTCCAAGTGTGCATGCTGCTGTCAATTATTTGGAAGAAAGCAGTTGTAAATCTATGTTATATGAGGGAAGACTTACTGGGATTGATTGTAATGTAAGGTTTAAGGTTACTGAAAAAGCATCTACTTATAATCGTGTTACTTTAAGAATTACGATGCCAAGTGATTTTTTAATCAATTCCAATACTGTTGTAGCAGGTCCTGGTTGGACGATTGTTTCTAGAAATGATACTACTCATACTTATACTTTAGAGAGTAGTGAAATGTCTTTTGCACCTGGTTCTTATCAATTATTAAGAGTTGTTAGTTATGGTACTAGTAATAGTAATAACTGTGATTCATCTTTGAAAGTGATTCCAGAGTCTATTGTAAGACAATGTTCTAAATCCGGAAATACCTATTATGATATGAATGGAAATGTTGTTTCCGAACTTGAATATGAAAAACAATGTAAGAAACATACCTGTGAAATTTTAAGTGATGGTACTAGATATGGAAAAGACGGAACTGTTGTTTCTGAACTTGAATATGAAAAACAATGTAAAAAACATACTTGTGAAATCTTAAGTGATGGAACAAAATATGGAAAAGACGGGACAGTTGTTACTGATCTTGAATATGAAAAACAATGTATTGTCCATAAATGTGAAGTGTTAAGTGATGGTACTTACTATGATAAAGATGGAAATGTCAGTGATAAGTTGACTTATGAAAAGCAATGTATTGTACACAAGTGTGAAGTTTTAAGTGATGGTACAAAATATGGTAAAGAGGGAACTGTTGTTAGTGATCTTGAATATGAAAAACAATGTAAGAAACATACTTGTGAAATTTTAAGCGATGGTACAAGATATGGTAAAGATGGTACTATTGTAGATGAGGACACCTATAATAAGGAGTGTAATCCTGAGATTCCTATGTGTGAAATTAAAGATAATAAATATTATGATGACGAAGGAAAAGAAACTTCTAAAGAAGAGTATGAAAAGAAGTGTAAAAAACACACCTGTGAAATTTTAAGTGATGGTACTAGATATGGAAAAGATGGTACTATTGTAGATGAGAAGACTTACAATGAAGAATGTGTGCCAAAGAATCCTGTGTGTGAAATTAAAGATGACAAGTATTATGATAAAGATGGAAAAGAAACTTCTAAAGAAGAGTATGAAAAGTCTTGTAAACAAATTAAATGTGAGTACAGAGATCATCAATATTATGACTTAAATGGAGAAGCAACTACGAAAGAAGAATATGAAAAACAGTGTAAAAAACACTATTGTGAAGTGATTGATAATACTTATTATGATAAGAATGGTAATAAGGTTAATAAAACGACTTATGAAGCTTCTTGTAAGAAAAATATTTGTGTTGTTGTCAATGGAAAATATTATGATAAAAAGGGAAATGAAGTTACCAAAGGAGAATATGAAAATAGTTGTGTGAGTGTTCCTATAGATAACCCACCAACTGGAGCAGAAACTCCATATCTTGCACTTTTAGGTGGAGCTTTCGTTGCTGGAACGATTTTCTATGGAACCAAAAAAAGAAAGAATTGCTTTTATAGCATAAAATAATGAAAAGGACTTGTAATTCAAGTTCTTTTTTGATACAATAACGTTGCTTTTGAAAAAAAGTGATGTATTATCCGCTGATGAAAATTATGATAGTATGTAATAGTTTATAGAAAGGAACGTGTAAAATGGCTAATTTAGTCGATAAGATTAACGAAAAGCACATTCGCAAAGATATTCCTGAATTTCGTGTTGGAGATACTGTAAGAGTTGATGTTTGGGTTAAAGAAGGTAAAAAAGAACGTATCCAAGCATTTGAAGGAATTGTAACTGCTAAAAAAGGTGGTTCTGTTTCTGAGACATTTACAGTTCGTAAAAAATCAGGTGGTGTTAGTATCTATCGTATTTTCCCAGTGAATGCTCCTACCATTGATTCTATTACTGTTGTTAGACGTGGTATGGTACGTAGAGCTAAACTTAATTATATTAAGGGAATGCGTAAAGACGTTAAGATTAAAGAAAGAAATGCATAAAGAACAAGAAGAAAACTTCTTGTTTTTTCTTAGGTTAAAATATGATATAATCAACTAGGAGAAAAGAGGAGTTTAGATGAAATTTGTAAAAGACTGGTTACCATATATTCTTATTCTTATTGCGGTGATATTAATTCGATCATTTTTGTTTACTCCTATTAAAGTGCAAGGTAGTTCCATGCAAGATACGTTAGCTGGAGATGAAATTATGATTCTTTGGAAGATAGGAGATATTTCTCGATACGATATTGTCGTGGCTGATTATGTTGAAAATGGAAAAAAAGTAGACACTTTAATTAAAAGAGTGTATGGGTTGCCTGGTGAGACCATTAAGTGTGAAAAAGGTGTGATTTATATTAATGATCATAAAATAGAAGATAATTATGCTACGAATCAAACTGGAGATTTTGATGAAGTTACTTTGGGAGAAGATGAATATTTTTTAATGGGTGATAATCGAAGAGTTTCAAAAGATAGTCGGATGATTGGACCGCTTAAGAGAAGTGAAATACAAGGAACCACAGATTTTGTCCTTTGGCCTTTTTCTAAGTTTGGAAAAGTGAAATGAGTAAAATCTATATTGTTGGACCTGTTGGAAGTGGAAAAACTACGATGGCTAAAGAGTTTTCCAAGAGTTTGAACATTCCTTTTTATGAGTTAGATAAAGTAGTTTATGATGATGAAAATCATCATAAAAGAACTCCTGTACAAATAGAAAAAAGGATGTATTCTATTCTTCAACAAAAAGAATGGATTGTAGAAGATGTTGGAAGAGAAATATTTTTGCCTATCCTTAGGAAAGCCGATGTGGTTTATTATTTGGATAAATCTCGATTCATATTATGTAAGCGTTGTTTTGGAAGATGGATAAAACAATTGATGGGGCTTGAAGAGGTAAGTTATCAACCAACTTTTTCTATGTTTCTAAAACAGATACAGTGGATTGATAAAGATTTTTATAATATTGAAAAGAAAAAAAGAATTCACAATAATGCACGAAGATTTGTAAAATTGAAATGATTTTGAAAGGAATTGAGTGATAAAATGAATAAGAAAATAATTATAGGAATAGGTGTTTTTTGTTTCCTTGTCTTCCTAGTGTTTTCTCTTTATTTGTTTCCAATGTGGCATGATCAAGAGTGTAAAAATAGAGTATATAGTGATTTACAAAATATAGCTGAAGAAGCCAAAAAGTCTATTATAGGAATAATCCCACTTAAAGATGATCATGGAAATGTGATGCATAATGGACTTGCAAGTGGAGTCATTTTTGATAAGAAAGATCATACTTATTATGCTCTTACTGCAGCTCATGTTTTAGAAGAGGATGTGATTTCTTATAGAGTATTTACGTCCTTAACTTCTTTTTCTGGCCAAACTGTGCAAGCAGATGATGAGGTGACTTTTATTATTCCTGATGCTAGTTATTATGATTCTTTACTTGAATCAAAAATAGAATATGTCAGTGATGAAGCAGATTTAGTGATTCTTAGTTTTGAAAGTCAAGATGAACTTCCTGTTTTAGAATTTGAACCAAAAGAATTGAGTATTGGAGATAGAATTGTTGCTATTGGGCATCCTGAAGGAAATCGTTATAAAAGTACCTATGGAAAAGTTTTATCTGATATAAAAGAAGTTACTCTTGTTACAAATTCAACTGGGAAAAGTAATACAGATAAAGTTGTTGAGCATGATGCCTATTTAAAGTATGGAAATAGTGGGGGAGTCGCAATTGGAGAAAGTGGAAAAGTTGTTGGAATTAATATTGGTGGAGCATTTACGCATTTGGGATTCTATTCAAGAGGTTATATGATTCCCTATTCAGTTATTGAGTATAATCTTAAACAGTGGAGAGATAGTTGATTTTATACAAGATTAAAAGTTAAAAGAAAAAAAGTAATGGTATTATAATATGATTGATGAAAAGAGAGAAAATTAAATGCATATGAATGAATTATTTGAGCATATAGATTTAATTCATACGACTAAGCTTGGAGAGAATAGAATTCGAAAGAACTTGGATTTAGAGCATCAAAATGTTGTTTCTTATTGTAAAAAGATAGTGATGAAGCCAAATACTTGTATTATAAAAAGAGGTAAGAATTATTATTGTACTTTAGGAAACATTCAAATAACAATTCATTCTTCTAGTTATACGATTATCACGGCTCATAAAAAAACACCTAGATGCAGGTGAATATGTATTAATGATTCTTGTCTATCTTTAGTGTTCTTTGTAATGCTTCATTTAAAGAACTGCACATTTCTTTTGAATTCCTTTGGCTGAATTCATTAGGATGGAAAAATACCCCTTGGTAATACTGGTTCATAAAGGCAAAAAATTGTTTAGGATAATTTAAGGCTAGTCTGTCCAGAGTTGGCTTATTTATCCCGTATATAAGTGCTCTTTGATTTTTTGGGCTAGGATTTGTTTTAGGTTTTCTATATAATCTCTAATGATTTGATAATTGATTCCTTTTGGGATGGCATTTAGCAATATTGTAAGTATTGTTTCTGGATCAATGGTTTCGCCTTCTGATTTTGAAGGTTCATAATATTTTGACACTATTTTCATATTTTTCTCCTTTTTGCATTATTATATTTTAATACTTCTTTTTTTTCAAGTTAAAGTTTTAGTTTTTTATATTTTTTCTATGGTTTTGGTTTAGAAGGTAGGTTTTTGTATATGGTTTTTAATAAAATGATTCCAGAATTGAGTGTTACGAACTTAAAAAAGAGTTTAGAGTTCTATCAAATTGTTGGTTTTAAGATTGAATATGAAAGAAAAGAAGATTTATTTGCTTTTCTATCGATGGGAGAAATCCAATTTATGTTACAAGAAATTACTAGTGATGATAAGTGGGATGTGGCTCCTCTTACTTATCCTTTTGGAAATGGGATTAATTTTCAGTTGGAAGTGGAGCATATTGAGAGTATTTATCAATCCTTGCTCGATCATGGGTATAAGATTGCATTTGATATTGAAGAAAACTGGTATAGACAGGATAATAAATTACTAGGAAACAAAGAGTTTTTAGTTCAAGATCCAGATGGATATTTATTAAGATTTGCACAAGATTTAGGAGAAAAAGAGTTATAAAATGCTGAATAGAGTCTTATTCTTTGCTTTATATGATTGGCTACATTATGAAAATGAAAAGAGGTTTGTATGAATAATTATGAATATCCAGTAACTGAAAAAAGAAAAAAAGTTTGGAATGTTCAGAAAGAGTTATTAGTGGAATTTGATAGAGTTTGTAAAAAAACATCATTTAAAATATTATATTGATAGTGGTACTTTACTTGGGGCTGTTCGGCATAAAGGGTTTATTCCGTGGGATGATGATATCGATGTAGTGATGTTGCGAAAGGATTATGATTAATTAATATCGTTGTATTCAAATGATTTTCAAGGGAAGTTTTTTTTACAATCAGCTTATAGTGATTATGGATATTTTAGAGGACATGCTCAGTTAAGAAATAGTGAAACTACAGTTATTTTAGAAGGTGAAGGGGAAAGTGTATTATTTAATCAAGGAATATTTATAGATATTTTCCCTCTAGATTATAGTTCTAAATATCAGGTGATCAATTATTGTACATGCTTTATTCTAAATAATTATTTAAAGGTTTTTCGAATTATGTATAGTGAAGATAAATCTCGTTTTATCGTGAAAAGAGTGTTGAAAAAAATTATTAAAAATTTTTTCCTTCATTTTGATTATATAAAAATGTTTCATAGATTTGAAAGGATGTGTAAGTCCATTCCTTTTAAAAGTAATTATTTAAATAAGGTTTCTTGTTTTTCTAAAGTTAGTAAATATCATAATATCCCATCTGAGGTATATAATGAATCGAAATTGTTAGAATTTGAGGGGGGTTTCGTGAATGCTCCTAAAGATTATGATACGGTTTTAAGATGTTCTTATGGGGATGATTATATGATTCCAAAGCAATTATCTACTTGTCATGGAAAGGTATATTATAATGTAGAAAAAAAATTATCGGGTGATGTTAAGGCAACATCAGTATAAAAATAAAGATCATTTGCTATAGGGTATATTTATTTAGAGTCTATTCATTATTGGCTTTCAAGTGTATAATATTGGTTAGAAAAGAGGAATTTTATGAAAAATGAGAGAATCGTGACACAACTAGGATTATCTATGGAGGATAAAAGGGTATTTGTTGATAATGATGATTATATTGATATTTGTTTGAATTCTTCTCTTTCTGTTGGTGTGGATAAAGATTGTACTTCTATTGTACTTGCTACGTATTATCAAACTTTAGTAGAGTTTTCTTTATTTCCGTCTTTACATTTACTATGTATTATAGTTCCTGTGTATCGTCTTGATGAGAATTATTCTTTTATTCTTGAATTATCTGAAGATGGTTTGAATGAGTTTATTCAGATTCATGGAGAACTAGGAAAAGGACTAGTTTTACATAAAGATTTGAAGGAGTGTCAGACAGAAGATATTTTAGGGATTATTACTAATGATATGAATTCTAGTAATGCTGTTTCAAAAGAAATGTATATTCAAAACGCTTCTAAGGTTATGCGGTTATTATTGAAACCTATTTTAGAAGATTATTTAATGAAAAATAAGGGTAAAACTTTTACTTTAAATAAAAAACCTTTATGAAACTGATTCGGATGATATTTTGAGTTTAAAATAATATCATATAGGAGGATGGTAACAATGGATTATTATGGTTATTTATTAAGTATTAATAAACTTATTTGCGACAAATCAGAAGTTCTAACTGATAATATGAAATATTTTACAACTATAGGGAATGCTATTCAAGCGGCTCTTCATTCTGATAGTGATTATGATTTGTTATATAATTCTATGTATGTTGCTGCTTTAATTAAGTTGTACCAGCCATTTGTTGATGGAAATCATCGTACTGCCCTTATTGTGTTTGGCCACATTCTAAGTAAAAAAGGGTTTCATTTTGATTTTGAAAAAGCTTTAAATGACATGGGTCGAGGTCAATTGAACATTCCTACTATATATAAAGAAAGTGATTGTTTTTCTTTTCCAAATGAATGGAATGTGTATATTTCTAGAAGTGTAGATAGGGAGAAAGGGGCTTTTTCTGCTTGATCTTTAACAGTATTGTTTTCAAAATATGTAATTGATCTGTCCATTCGTTTGAAAATATTAGCTTAGTCAAGGAATGAAATATTGAGTTGAAATATATGACTTTTATTTTAATAATATAGAATTATTGGTTGTGTAAATAGAGAATCGTTTACGAATGACAAGTTGATTCAAAAGCATGAAAATAACACTAATATAAATTACTTGGCTTGTATTTATGCCGCATATCACTTAAATCCTTATAAAATGGGAGTTTTTAAGAATTGACATCTTGCAAGTTTTAATAAAAAAAGAATGTATACGTGGTATAATAATACATGAATGGAGGATTTTATGCCGGTAGAACTATTAAATGAGTTTATTGATAAGAATTGTACAATAACTCTAATGGGGGAACAACATATACAATTCATAGGAATTGTTATAGCCGTTGAAGGATATTGGATAAAGATAAAAGAGGATGAAAGTATTCGAGTTATTAATGGTGCAATGATTCAGGATATAAAAACTAGCAAATAGAATAGTTGTAATATTGAGAAATGTAATACTTGCATATTTTTTATTCCTCCTGTTAAAATATACAAAAATACGTAAGAAATGGCTATTTTTAATGCAAAAAGTGATAGGAATTATTAAGGTGATTACGCCACCTAATAATAAGAAATAACTTTGATATTGAGGTGATAGTATGTATGGAGCTATAGTTGGAGATTTAGCTGGTAGTATATATGAATTTGATCAGTTAAGAAGAGTTCATAGTGTTCAAATGAATAGTTTAATTGAGGATAATGCTTTCTATAGTGATGATACAATTTTAACTATTGCTATACTGGATGCGATACTTAATAACAAAGATTATGATTATTATTTGCGAAAATATATACAGGAATATAGTGAATATAAACCTGATTTTAATCCATATTTTAAAATATCATTTTCTCCTAACTTGATAAAATGGAGCAAATCAAATGCTGTTGGTACTAGTCATGGTAATGGAGCTATGATGAGAATATCTCCTGTAGGATATATGTTTGATAGTAAAAGAGAAGTGATAGAAAATGCAAGGTTTGCAACGATACCTTCACATAACTCAAAAGAAGCAATTGATTCAGCTATTATGGTGGCATTAATAATATATTATGCTAGAAAAGGTTATACAAAAGATGAAATATTTAAAATGCTGAATATTGATATTAAATATATTCCATTTACTAAATTTAATATGACATGTGAAGAAACTATAGGAAATTGTTTATATGCACTGTATAATTCAAATAGTTTTGAAGATGCTATTCGAAAAGCATTACTTATGGGTGGAGATACAGATACAAACTGTGCTATAGTTGGAAGTATGGCTGAAGCAATGTATGGAATTAATAATGAAATCATAGAAAAAGTAAATGAAAAAATTCCTAAAAAATTTGTTAAAATATTGAGTAGAACAAGGAGGTAATACTCATGAACGAAAATAAAGCGAACATAAACTGGTTGGCTTGTAATATGCCGACACATTATATTAATAAAAGAGGTGACATATGGATAATATAAAAATAATAATAGATGAAGTAACTAAATTGCTTAGTGCTGATGATTCTGGTCATGGCATGGATCATGTAAATAGAGTGTGCCGAATTGCACTGTCAATTTCAGAAGATAGTATAAATAAAGAATTAGTATCTGCAATAGCATTGTTACATGATGTGGATGACTATAAATTATTTGGAATGGAATATTCAAATAATTTAACAAACACCCAAATGATATTATCAAAAACTGCTTTTACAGAAGAAGAAAAGAAAATAATAATAGATTCTATTAAAACCATAGGTTACAGCAAAAGAATATCTGGAATTACTCCAACTATAAATGAAGCTATGGTTGTGTCTGATGCTGATATGCTAGATGCAATGGGGGCAATTGGAATTTTAAGATCATATCACTATAATATAACACGCGGAAATCCATTTTTTGATAAAGATGCTTTCCCAATATTAGATCTTGACGCAGATAAGTATAAGTCTAATACAAAAGGAACAGTAGTTAATCATATATTTGAAAAATTATTAAAACTTAAAGATTTAATGTTAACTGAAGGAGGAAAAGAGGAATCTTTAAGAAGGTATAGTTTTATTATTAACTTTTTAAATGAATTCTTTTATGAAGAAGATGTACCTGAATGGCAGGATTATTTGAATAATTATACTAAAATACGCAAATAAACTATTATCGTAATATTAAGATATTCCGATTAGTCATATGACTTGGTAGTTTTTGTTACTAACTTGGTTTGGATTAGTCAAGTATAATATATGAAAAAAAATTGACGGAATTATACTAAATTTCGTCTTTTTTATGGTATAATTTTATTGATTTATTAAAAGGAGTTGATCCAAATGAATGAAAATAAAACTAATATAAACTGGTTGGCTTGTATTTATGGCGACTATCACTTAAACCCTTATAAAATGGGAA
>JAFUYX010000045.1 GCA_017476885.1 Bacilli bacterium
AAAAAGTATTTTTTATTTTTTAATACATCACTACTAATGGAGGTAACATCAATGGTTTCACTCTCTTGGTTAGTTCTTATTCTTGCACTCTTTAAATCGGGTAAATTCATAAATACTAATCCTTTCTTTACGACGCATTTATTATACGAAGAAAAAAGCACTTTTACAAGTGTTTTGTGCTTTTTGTTCATCTTGTTCTTCTTTTATGTTCCGAATAGTTTTTTATAAACTCTTTGAGATCTTGATAGTTCATTTGTTCTGTTGTTAGTTTATAGAGGGCCTCATCTGATATTCCGAGATTTTGATAATAGTTTTCTAGTTCTTCTTCAGTGAGTTCTTCATCTAAATCTAAATGAATCAAAAATTCTTTCATCAATCTTGTGAAAGATGCATAACTATCCATTGCAAATTTATCACTATGAAAATTAGTATAGATGGTTGATTTTCCATCTAAATCAATCAAATGAATCTCAAATGGCACCAAAGATACTAAGACATGAGAATGCCCAACCTTTTCCATTATTCCTTTCTCGTTTACATAAATTGATTTTGTTGAATAAGGGCTATTATCTAAATCAATTGGATAGATATTGTGATCAATAAGTTCTTTGACTGCTTCTAGTGTTTTTAATAATACTTTCTTTTTGAAAGGTAATGGAAATCCCATAAACTGATGGATGGGAATTCCCTTTTGATAAGATAGTGTGCATCCAGATACTTTTCCATCTATATATAGTAATCTTTGAGGCAGTTTGGATAGAACTATTTCTGGTTGTCTTGCAATTGCCTTGGTTAAAGCTTCAACTTTGTCTAGTCGAATGTAGTTTCCATTTCCTTCATCGGCATAAAAGTACATTGCATCTTTACTCTCTTTGGCAAACTTCAAATCTTTTTTATGATAAATTTTTACTTCGTCTGAAAATTGATCATTCTTTTGTTTCTGTTTTTTTAAATATTCGTGATAGATTTTTAGGAGTTCTTTTTTATTGTATGGTAGAACTCTTCCATCTGTTCCATGACCAATCTCATTTTTTAATAATTTTAGTGCTTCTTCTTCTGTTAGATATAAACTATTTTTTCTTTCTTGCATTTCTTATCCTTTCCAGATTTACTCTATCCTAAAAAAGCAAGAGAGCGTCTTGCTATTTTTTAGGAATTAATTTTTCTTTTCCTCCCATATAAGGTTGTAATACTTTAGGTATTACTACACTTCCATCGCTTTGTAAGTTGTTTTCTAGGAAGGCAATTAACATACGAGGAGGTGCTATCACGGTGTTATTTAAAGTATGTGCAAATGCTTTTTCACCTGTTTCTTTTTTATAACGAATTCCAAGTCGTCTTGCTTGAGCATCCGTTAAATTAGAGCAGGAACATACTTCAAAATATTTTTGTTGTCTTGGTGACCATGCTTCGATATCACAAGAACGATATTTTAAGTCTGCAAGGTCTCCTGAACAGCAAATTAACTGCCGTACAGGGATCTCTAAGCTTCGAAATAATTCAACTGAATAATTCCACATTTTTTGATACCATTCTTCACTATCTTCTGGTTTACAGATGACAATCATCTCTTGTTTTTCAAATTGATGAATCCGGTATACGCCTCTTTCTTCAATTCCATGAGCTCCGACTTCTTTTCTAAAACATGGTGAGTATGAGGTCATGGTAATAGGAAGTTTCTCTTCGTCTAAAATTTGATCTTTAAACTTAGCAATCATAGAGTGTTCGCTGGTACCAATCAAATATAAATCTTCCCCTTCAATTTTGTACATCATATTATCTTTTTCTTCAAAAGACATCACTCCGTCCACTGCACTTCCATGGATCATAAATGGAGGAATACAATAAGTAAATCCTTTATCAATCATAAAGTCTCTAGCATAGGCTAAAACAGCACTATGAAGTCTAGCGATATCGCCCATTAAATAATAAAATCCGTTTCCTGATACTTTAGCACTGGCTTCTTTGTCTATACCATCAAAACTAGCCATAATATCGGCATGATAAGGTACTTCAAAGTCTTTTAGAGTGGGTTCTCCAAAACGGGCTCCTTCCACATTTTGACTATCGTCTTTTCCAATTGGAACATCACTTGCTATGATATTTGGAATGGCCATCATTCTTACTTTGATTTCTTGCTCTAGTTCTTCTTCTTGTTTTTCAATTTCAGGAATTTTTTGATTGATTTTTTGTACTTCTTCTTTGGCTTTCTCTGCTTCTTCTTTTTTTCCTTCTTTCATCAGTACTCCAATACTTTTTGAAAGTTCATTTTTCTTTGCTCTTAATTCATCTGCTTCTACTCTAGCATTTCGCCAAGTTTTATCTAATTCTTCTACTTCATCTACTAAAGGTAGTTTCTGGTCTTGAAATTTTTTCTTAATATTTTCTTTTACTAATTCTTTATTCTTTCTAATATATTCAATATCTATCATTTAGTTCTCTCTCCTTCTAATTTATCCAATATTTTCATATAGGTTGGAATATATTTTCTTTTTACTCTTTGAAAATCCCTTTCTTTGGGACTAGCAAATCTTGAAATGTCCATATTATGTAGTACATCTTTCATTTTGATTTGAATTGCAATTTTATTATCGCTTTTTAATAAAGCATCGATATACTCTTCATAGGTATCATAGGTATTGGTTAGTAGTTCTAATACTTCGATAAACTCCTCATCATACCCCAGTGTCTTTAAATCTTTCGAAGTCAATTTTGTATCTTCTAACACGTCATGCATCAATGCCATGGACTTTATTCTTTCCTCTTCAAAATCTTCACTGACTTTAATTAAGTGATTCATATAGGGATGATTGCTTTTATCTTTTTTTCCTTGAAATAATTCTTGCACTATCAATTGCGATCGTTCATATAATCCAAGGGATTGATAATATCCAATTTCATTTTTTAGAATCATTGATTGACCTCCTCATCCATAGAAAAAAGATGATACACAAAAGGAGTCTTTTATAAGACGGTACCATCCTTATTTTTAACTTAATTATCTTTAACGGAGAATTCCGGGAGTGATTAGCTCCTCTAGAAAGTAGATTCCCATATCATTCTTATAGTATTTACACCAGCCATACTCTCTCTTTTTAAGAATCTTTAATAATGGTACTATTCCTTCTTTCGATTTCTTCATTATTATAACATATTTATTTTCTATTTTGCAAACGATATGATTGCCTTATTATTTATTTCTTTTTTCGTGTTCTAATTTGTGGTAAATCCACGACTCTATAGAGCATTTTATTCTTTTTATATCGTTCTGTCATAGTATGATTTTCAGTATTTAGTTCTTTAAAAATAGGGAAAGAATATAAAGTGTATTCATATTTCTCTTTTTTTACATCGATATACTCATCTTCGAGAAAAGTAATTTTTTGAAAATTCACATATCTTTTGCGTATTCTATTTTCATGGTGATAAATGCGATAATAAGCGGTTTGAATATCTATCCTACTCAGTTTTTGATTGTTCATATACAATTTTATTAAGAAAGAATCATGGATTTTTTCACCTTTTCCATACACTGTAATCACTTGATTATTGTAATTATACTCTTCGCTTTTCCATGTTACTTGCCCTATATAAGATACAAAATGAATGGGTTTTAAGATATCATCATCAAAATCTTGAATAAAATCTAGACAGTCTAGTAATTGAAGTATTCCTTCTTGGTCCCCTGAAATTGTTGCCATTTCTAATTCATCTCTTTCGTTCTGTTTCTTAGGTATTCTAAGAACTCTTCTTGTTTCATCGTTTTTGTTTCTTCATTTTGATGAAGTCTAAAGCTAATGACTTTCTCATCGACTTCTTTTTGTCCTAAGATAATGGTTACTGGTATTTTTTTCATAACCGCTTCTCTCATACGATATCCTAGTTTTTCGTTTCTATCATCTAGATAAACACGATATCCTTCTTTATTTAGAAGTTCTTCTATTTCTTTTGCATATTCTAAGTGATATTCGTTATTCACTGGTAGGATATGAATTTGAACTGGAGATAACCATAGAGGTAGATTTCCTTTTGTTTCTTCTAAGTAGAAGGCCATAAAACGGTCAATAGAGCCTAAGATAGCACGGTGAATGACTACTGGTGTTTTTTTCTCTCCATCTTTATCAACATAAGTTAGGTTAAAACGCATTGGAAGACAGAAGTCTAACTGACAAGTAGAAAGCGTATATTCAGGTCCTACTGCTGGTTTGACTTGGACATCTAACTTTGGACCATAAAAAGCTGCTTCTCCTATTTTTTCAACATAATCTAGCCCTAAATCATTTAATACTTCCCTTAATTTGTTTTCGGCATTATTCCACATTTCATCATCTGGATAATATTTAACAGTGTCTTTTGAATCTCTTAGGGATAATTCAAAACGATAATTTTTGATATTCATTTCCTTATATACTTCTAGGATTAGGTCTACTACCCCTTTAAATTCGCTTTCAATTTGTTCAGGTGTACAGAAGATATGTGAATCATTTTGACAGAATGTACGAACTCTTTCAATTCCTTTTAAGGCTCCACTCGCTTCATATCTAGCGTCTCTAGCGATTTCTGCAATTCGAAGTGGTAAATCTCGATAAGAATGGAGTTCACTTCCATATATTACCATATGATGAGGACAATTCATTGGACGCAACACAAATTCTTCTTCATCCACTTGCATTTTAGGGAACATATTTTCTTGATAATGATCCCAGTGTCCAGAAGTTTTGTATAGTTCTACGTTTCCAATTGGTGGTGTTAAAACATGCTTATATCCTCTAGCTATTTCTTTATTTCTGATATAGTTTTCTAATATATTCCACATCGTAAAGCCATTAGGTAAATACATAGGAAGACCTTTACCTACTAAATCGTCAATCAAAAATATGCCTAATTCTTTTCCAATTTTTCGATGATCTCGCATAGTCGCTTCTTCTAGTTCTTTTAAATGGTTTTCTAGTTCTTCTGCTGTTTTAAAGCACACTCCATAGACTCTTTGTAAGACCTTGTTTTTAGAGTCCCCTTTGTAATAGGAACCACTAAATTTTAATAGTTTAAAATTTTTACATTCTTTAACAGAATCTACATGAGGTCCTCTGCAAAGGTCGGTAAAATCTCCTTGAGAGTAGCAAGAAATGATACTTCCTTCCTCCATATTTTCAATTAAGTCTACCTTGTATGGATCCCCCTTAAACATCTCTAAGGCTTCTTCTTTGGAGATTTCATGACGGATAATCATTTTGCCATCTTTCGCAATTTTTTTCATTTCTTTGGAGATTGCTTCTAAATCACTTTCAGTTAGAGTGTGATCCCCCAAATCCATGTCATAGTAAAATCCCTCTTCTATTACAGGTCCTACCCAAAATTTTGCTTCTGGATATAAGTGTTTTACTGCTTGGGCCATTAAATGGGCACAAGAGTGGTTTAACTTGTTTAATTCTTCATTTTCTTTAATATTTATCATGATTTTTTCCTTCTTTCTAATTTTAATTGTTTTTGAGAAATCATTTGAAATTCAATTCCTCGCATTTTATTCTTACTTGGTAGAATCACAACTTGGATTTGATCTCCTACATAGTAATAGTCATTGTTCCATTGCATTCTTCTTTTATCTCTATCATAAGAACTTCCCGCTGGGTAAATGGTTCCTGGTATATTATTGTAAGTTTTGGCTAGGATTTTTCCATCACCTAAAAATTCAATCGTAGCTGACATTAATTCTCCTTGATAATTGGATGCATAATTTTGTAATAGTAAGTACTGAGCATCTCGTTCTAGTTCATCTTCAATTTTTTGACGTTCTGAGATGTAGTCACAAGATTCTTCAATCATTTCTCTTAGCCTTTTCATAGTATCGGAATACAATCCGTTTTTTTGATATTCACTGATGGAAGTATGATTTGCTAAATCGGCAAACCTTCTTATTGGGGATGTTACGGTTGCATAAGTTTTATAATTAAGTCCATAATGTCCATAAGATTTAGCGTCATATCTTGCTCTAGGTAAGCTTCTTAAGAAAATCTCAGCCCAATACTGACATTCTTCTTCACTATATTTATTTGAAAGAGTTAGTAAGAAATTTTGCATGTATTTGGGAAATTTAAAATTATAGATATCTTTTACTCTTTCATGATAAGATTTTAAAGTGTTTTTGAGTCTAATAATGGCTTCTTTACTTGGTGCACTATGATTACGATATATGAATGCCAAGTCTAGTGATTGAGCATATTTCGCGCATTCTGCGTTTGCCGAAAGCATAAAGTTTTCAATTAATTTATTAGCTGGGCCTCTTTGTTCTTCTTCGACGTGGGTGGCATTTCCGCCAGCTCCATATTTAAATTTCACTTCTTTTATGCCAAAGTCTAAAGCTCCTCTTTCTTTTTTCTTTTTCTCTAGTTTATCAGAGAGTTCTTGCATGTTTAAAAGCATTTTTGTGTAAGGATAAACTTCTTTTTCGACAATCCCTTCTTTTAAGAAGCGATTGACAGTCCCATAATCAAATTGATGAGAACTACGTATTAAACTATTGTATACCTGAAAATCTTTGATATTTCCGTCGTTATCAATATACATTTCAAATGTTTTTGCATATTTATCTTCTCCTGGATTTAAAGAGCATAAATTGTTAGATAGTTTGGGTGGAAGCATCGGAAAAACAAAATGGGATAAATAGCAACTGGTTCCTCTTTTTAGGGCTTCCTTCATCAGTTCTGAACCAAAGGGAGCAAATATAGAGACATCTGCTATATGAACATATAAACGATACCCATTTTCCAGTTTTTCGAGGGACACCGCATCATCTAAGTCTTTGGCATAGATAGGATCAATCGTAATCGTTGGTAAGTCTCTTAAATCCACTCTTTTTTCAAATATATTCTTAGGAATATAAATATTTTTAGTCTCTTCGATGACTTTTTCTGGGAAATCTTTGGAGAACCCATATTCTTCTGCTAGACAAACAATATCTTCATCTATATTGGTTTTAGCAATAATTTTCTTTGGCTGAATGTAATAGATATTCTTTTGCTCGTTATATTCATAACTTGCAAGGATTCTTGTACCATCTTCAAAAGGAGGATAACTTCCAATTATTTTGGCTTGAATATACCCGTTTTCAAAAGATGTCCATATTCCATTATCTAAAATGAAAACTCTTTCATTCCTTGCTTGTGAAACCATTCCAACTACAGTTCCTTTATAACCTTCTTTGTCTTGATTTACTTCGACATATACTTTATCTTTTAAGAACGCTCCATGTAAATCTTGAATTGGAATTTCAATATTGTTTTTTAAAACGTAGTAATAATTCTTCAAGAAATTCTTTTGAATGGTACCTTCCATAACGAAATTCTTTAAAAGTGGTATCTCTGCTTTTGTTATCACTTTTTTGATTGTTCCTCTCATGCATTTAGGATGTTTCCCTGTTTCTGGTATAATATAGAGATAGTCCCCAACATGGGCATCGTGATGTCTAACATCTTTTAAAGATATCAATGCTGTTCTTCCGTCATTTAAATTAACATAGGCATGATTTCGATTTGATATTTGTAATTTTCCACATTTATAGGCAAACGTTGGAAAATGTGTACTAACAAAATTTTCTCTTGAATTGTTATATACTAGTCCCTGACACTCTAAATCATATAGTGTATCAATAAGTTTTGGGATGTCCATAATAGAAACATCAAACTTTTCTATCAATTTCTGTAATGTATACTCTTGATTGTGAGAATAGAAAAATTCTCTTAATTTACTCTCTAACTCATTCATTTTTAACTCCCCTTAGCCATCAAAATAAAAAGGACGATACCTAAAGGCGTCTTTTATAAGACGGTACCATCCTAATATTTCACTTTTTCATCTTTAACGGAAATGACCCGTGCCTTATTAGACCTCTATTGAAAGGAGTAATTCATAAAACTCTCCTACCTAGTTTCACCAACCCTAGGCTCTCTTTAAAAAGAAATCATAGAATCATGTCTTTCAATCAGCGATTTACAGGATTATTGTAACACCAAATAGAATTAGAGACAAGTACTTTTTATTATTTTTTTTGTATGTAATGTCCCTATCTTTTTTGACATTTAGGACAGTAGTAAGTACTTCGTCCTCCAATAAATTCTTTTTTGATTTTGGTTTTGCAATTGTAGCATTCTTCGCTTTCTCTTTTATGAACCATTAAATATTGTTGGAATCTTCCTGTTACGCCAAGAGATGAGGTGTAACTTCTTATGGTTGTTCCTCCGCTTTCGATGGCTTTTGTAATAATTTTACGACATGAAAGAACGATTCTTTCACTTTCTTTTTTGGTAATCCGATTCCCTTTTTTAAACGGTGAGATTTGAGCGTCAAATAAAACTTCATTGGCATAGATATTGCCAAGTCCTGAGATAATGGTTTGATCTAGTAATAGCGTTTTTATAGGAAGATGATGTTTTTGAAACTTTTGATATAAATAGTTTGCAGATAAGTTTTCATCGATTGGTTCAATTCCTTGTTTTTTGTATGGTTCAAAGGACTCTAATTCGTTTTTTTGAAGTACTTTTATTCTCCCAAACTTTCTTGTGTCATGATATCTTAACGAGGTATTATCTTCAAATACAATTTCTAGATGTTCATGTTTTTCTATTTTATCATCCACCCTTTTGATAAAGTATTTTCCTTCCATTCTTAGGTGAGAGAGCATGTAGTAATTCTCTGTTTCAAATATTAACCACTTTCCTCTTCTTTTGATATCTATAAAAGACTCCTGTAGAAGGCATTGTTTCACATGCGCTATATCATCTAGTAAAATATTGGGATAATAGACTTTTACCTCTTTTATTTTTTTGTTTAAGATTCTTAATTTTAACGTATTTCTTACAGTTTCTACTTCCGCTATTTCTGGCACAAGTATTCCTCCAAACATTGATGAGAATCCATGATTTTATGTGCTACGAATGGAGAACCCACATATCTGAAATGCCATGGTTCGTAGTGATAAAGGGTGATTTCTTCTTTGCCTTTTGGATACCTTAAAATGAATCCGAAATCTGCGCAGGTCTCTTGTAGTCTTGCATAGATTTCTTCAGAAATATCTCTCTCATAGCAGTATTTGTTATTGATTTTAGCACATACATCCACTGCAAGTCCTGTCTCATGTTCAGAATACCCTGGTTTAGCTACAAATACACTGGTGTGTTCTATTCCATGTTCTAAGATATTTTCTTGGTAGATTTGTTCTTGAATTTCTTTACTTCGATAAGCACTTTCGACGTCTATGATAATTCCTTCCTTTTCTAGATATTTTTGCCACGCCATAAAACATTCTCTTGTTAAGGACTCCATATTGGGATTTTCACATAATGGGTCTTTGGAATGATAATTTGTGATGACAAATTGATTATTCCGTTTAAATTCATGACTTTTATTTACTAGTACTTGGTAGTCTTGTCTAGTACTTTCTATTAACCATTCAAAAATACGATTGGATTTCATAATTTCAGGATGGTATTGAACCCCTAAAATGTGTTGATTATCTTGATGGTACTCTATCCCTTCAATGACATCATCTAAACTTTTGGCGTTGATTAAGATATCTTTGCTTACTCTTGCAATGGACATTTTATGCAAACTTACCACATCGATTTCTTCTTGCTCATATATATCGTATAAAAAACTATTTTTTTCGATTTTAATTTTGTGATGAGCCGTGTCAACTGTATCTTTAGTAATGATATGAGCATGATTTTTTTGTTTTTCTTCGTCTATTAGCCTTAGGTAAGGATTTTCTTCTTTGTTTTTGTCATAGATTTGTTGTAGTTCTTTTTCAGAATGATTAAAAGCATCTTCTTTTAACGTAAAATAGATTGCAATTGCTTGAGCTCCCATACAGATTCCAAGCACTGGCTTATGATTTTTAATTGCATGGTCTAAGACTTTATAGAAGCTTTGAATAATTTTACTTCCTCCTGGCCATAGAAATCCATCACATAAAGGTAATACCTCCTCTATGTTTTCTTCTAATATTCCAAGAGGAATTCCTCCAGCTTCTCTAATTTTATGAATATACATTCTAACAAAACTGGCTCTATCCTCATACGGATTATCATTTTCTTCTAATGGGAAGGTAGGAATAATTCCTATTACTGGTTTATTTGGTTTCATATAAATCCTCTCCAAAATCTGCACTCACTTTAAGTGGTACATCTAATTCTATGATATGAGTCATAATATCTTGTACTATGCTTACTAATTCTTCTTTTTCACTTTTTACACAGTCAAAAATAAGTTCGTCGTGAATCTGTAAGACCATTTTTGATTTCATTTGTTTTCTTTCTAAGACTTTTTCAATATCTACCATGGCTTTTTTGATGATATCGGCACACGTTCCTTGAATTGGTGTATTTAGGGCAATTCTCTCTCCCATTTGACGCACCATAAATTGAGGTGAGGATAGTTCTGGAATGACTCTTCTTCTTTTCCATAGAGTTCTAACGGCCCCTTGTTCTTTGGCTTCATTCACAATCTCATCCATATATCTTTTGACTCCTGGATAGAGTTCATAATATTTATCAATGAATGCTTTGGCTTCTTTTGGAGAAATACTTAAGTTTTCTCCTAGTCCAAAACCTGAAATACCATATACAATTCCAAATATGACGGCTTTGGCTGTACTTCTCATACTTTTAGTAACTTCACTTTCTTTGATTCCGTGAATATCAGCAGCTACCTTCGTATGAATATCTTGACCATTGATGAAAGCCTCCTGTAATTCTTTGGAACCTGAAATATGGGCTAGTATTCTTAGTTCTATTTGAGAGTAATCGGCACTTAAGAATAAATCATTTTCAGGATAGAACGCTTTTCGAATTTTCTTTCCTTCACTATCTCTGACTGGAATATTTTGCAAGTTAGGTTCTGTGCTTGAAAGTCTTCCTGTTCTCGCTAGATTTTGTTTAAAGATGGTGTGGATTTTGCCGTCTTCCATGACATAGTTTTCCATTCCTTCTAAATATGTGGAATAGAGTTTGGTGGCATTTCGATATTCTAAAATCTTGGGGATGATAGGATGAGAATCAACTAATTTTGTAAGCACTTTGACATCTGTTTTATAGCCTCTTTCGTTCTTTTTAGGACTTGGAAGAGATAAGTGTTCAAACAAGACTTCTCCTAGTTGTTTTGGGCTGGAGATGTTAAACTCCATTCCCGCTAGTTCATAGATTTCTTTAGTAAGAGACTCGATTTTTTCTTTTTGCTCTTTTTTCATTTCCTCTAGAACCTCTAAATTGACTTTCATTCCTTGGATTTCCATTTTGGCTAGAACTGGCGCTAGAGGAAGTTCAATGTTTTTATAAAGTTCATACATATCATCTCTTTTTAAGGCTAAGATGAGTTCATCTCGCATATCAAAGATAAATCTACTCTTCATGGCAATTTCTTTTTTTAACGAGTCGGTTAATCCTTCTTTTTTCTTATATATCTCCTCTAGATAAGTAATATTTACGTCTTTCGCACTCATATAATATGCAATATCCTCTTTACTGGTATCCTCTTCTAGAGCATAGGCTATTTCAATATCGGTGTTTATCAGAGGACACTGAATTCCTAACTTGTGTAAGCTCACATAGAGTTTTTTGTAATCATAGGTATAAAGGACTTTTTCTTTGATTGCTTGAATCACTTCATCCATTAACTCCTTCTTGACAAAGTAATTCTTTTTTTTGGTACTTACGCCCATCCCTAGAACATGAGCCTGGTGGTAGTTCATTTGATCCGTTTCTAGATAGATACTGTATTCTTGAGAAGGTTCAATTTCAATGGCATCTTCTATTTCAAAGAAATCAAAAGGAATATCATTCTTCTCTTTTTTTAAATTCTTTAGCAAGGAATAAAATTCTAAATCTTCATAGATTTCCGACAACTCCTTTTGTTCTCCTAGATATTTAATGTCTTCTAAATTTTTGATGTCTAACGGCACATCCCTATAGATGGTTGCAATTTCTTTAGACATGAATGCAGATTCTTTATCTGCTAGTAATTTTTCTTTTGTTTTACCTTTGATTTCATCAATATGGTCATAAATGCCCTCGACTGAGTCATATTTTTGAAGTAAAGTTAAGGCTGTTTTTTCACCAATTCCTTTAACTCCTGGGATATTGTCTGAAGAATCACCCGATAATCCTTTCATATCTATGATACGAATTGGTTCAATTCCATAGTCTTTTTTAAAACTCTCTATATTATATCGAATATAATCTTTTTGTTTTAAGAGTTTCATCTCTAATTGAGGGCTCACTAGTTGAAGCAAGTCCCGATCCGAAGAAATGATGACACCTTCAAATTCCGGATCTTCCTCTACTTTTTTAGCTAGGGTTCCGATGATATCATCTGCTTCGTATGGTGCTAATTCAAAGTAAGGGATTCCCATGCCTGATAATATTTTTCTAGCATAGGGCTCTTGAAGATGTAATTCCTCAGGTGTTTTTTGTCTTCCTTCTTTATAAAAATCATATTTTTGTTTTCGAAAGTTTTTACCTATATCAAATGCTACCGCAATGTACTCAGGTTTTTCTTCGTGAATGATTTTGTTCATCATTGAAACAAATCCATATAATGCGTTTGTGGGAAATCCTTTGCTGTTTTTGAGTAAGTTTCCTGAATAAGCCGTTGCATAATAACTTCTGAATAATAAGTTGTTGCCATCGACTAAGATTATTTTTTTCATGTTTATCACCACTTTAAGTATAACAAATTTTAGTTCATAAAAAAAGCCCAAGTACTTTTTATTTCATCAATCTTTTTAAAGTTTTGATGGCACTTTTTTCGATTCTAGATACTTGTGCTTGACTAATAGACATAATGCTTGCAATTTCCATTTGAGTTTTTCCAACAAGGTACCGTTGCATTAAGACATTCTTTTCTCTTTCCTTTAATTTCAGCAAGGATTTTTTTAATAATAGATAATTATCTCTTTCATTATTTTGATTTTTGTTATCTGCGATTTCATCAAACAAGTAAATGGCTTCTCCCCCATCATTATAGATGGGTTCGAAGATGCTAACAGGTTCTTTTAGAGAATCTAGAGCGTGACTAATTTGATATTCTGATACTTGAAAATGCTCCGCTAGTTTGCTTGTTGGAACTTCTACTCCATTTTTTTGATGATACTCTTCTTTGTATTTTAAGATTTGATATGCAAAATCTCTTGTTCCTCTACTCACTCTTATAGAACTTTGATTGTCTCTTAAATATCTTTTGACTTCCCCAAGTATTAATGGAATGGCATAGGTACTGAGCTTTAATTCATACTTTAAATAAAAATTATCAATTGCTTTGATTA
>JAFUYX010000046.1 GCA_017476885.1 Bacilli bacterium
AAAATTGAAAGTATCATCTTCATCTTCTTCATCCACTAAATCTAACGAGTCATCATCTTCTATTTCTTCATCCTCATCTTCAAAATCGAAAGTATCATCTTCATCATCTTCATCCACTAAATCTAACGAGTCATCATCTTCTAATTCTTCATCCTCATCTTCAAAATCAAAAGTATCATCTTCATTATCTTCTTCATCTACTAAATCTAACGAATCATCATCTTCTAATTCTTCATCCTCATCTTCAAAATTAAATATGTCGTCTTCATCGTCATCGTCTTCTTCATCTACGATATCTAGTGAATCATCTGCTTCTAATTTTTCATCTTCGTTAGAATCAAAATCATCAAAATCGAAGATGTCATCATCTTCTTCATCTAGTACATCATTTGTAACTTCTTCATTATCTAATTCATCATCGAAATCATCATAACTAACTAGATTCTCAATTTCTAAATCGTCATTTTTATTTTTATGTGTATTTTTTGAAATGATAATTTCATTTTCTTCATTTATTTTGTCTTCTAATACATCATTTTCTTTAATTTCTTCAACTTTTTCTGTAACTTCATTTTTACGAGGTCTTCCTCTTTTTCTTTTCACTGGAACATCCTCTACTGAAATTTCTTGTACCGCATTCTTACGAGGTCTTCCTCTTCCTCTCTTTGGAGGTGTGATTTCTTCTAATTTTTTCTTTTCTTCAGCTTCTGCTCTTTCTTTTGCTAATCTTTCTTCTTCCTTTTTCTTTGCCTCTGCCTCAGCTTTTGCCTTTTCTCTTGCCAATCTTGCCTCATTTCTCTTTGCCTCTGCCTCAGCTTTTGCTTTTTCTCTAGCTATTCTTGCTTCTTCTTTTCTCTTTGCCTCTGCTTCAGCTTTTGCTTTTTCTTTAGCTAATCTTTCTTCTTCTTTTCTCTTTGCTTCTGCCTCAGCCTTAGCTTTTTCTCTAGCTATTCTTGCTTCCTCTCTTTTTCTAGCTAACTCTTCTGCCTTTTTTTTCTTAACTTCTTCTGCACTTTGTACTTTATTTACTTTTTTTGCACTTACTGCTGTTGGGATTATCACAGGTTGAGTCAACTTGTTTCCTAAATCTATTTCTTTCTCTTCATATCCAGCTTTTCTTAATTTGCTTGTTCCAACTGCTTTTTTACCTTTAATTCCCATTATTTTTCTATACAAATCAGAATTTTCTTCCAAAATCACTTTAGTACTGTTAGGTAATACTTCTGCAATTAATTTTACCTGTTCCTTGTTATATTGAGATGCAATACTTTCAAAGCTTTGTACACATTTAGGAATATTATTTCCAATTTTCTTGTAGTGATTTAAAATATTTTGAATCTCATTTTCGCTAATACCATCATTTTTACTAACAGCTGAATAATTTACGTCTTCAGCTTCAACTTTATAATATGCCTTAGCTTCTTTCTTACTTCTTGGTTTGTACATTAAAGCTGCTACTTTTTGAACACTTCTATCTTGTCCAACTAAAACATTATACAGCCCTAACCCAAATAATCTTGCTAGTAGTGGATCATTTTTTGTACGTCTATCCATACATAACAAGATAATTGGAATATCGTTTCCTTCTTCATTCGTTGCTTCATCACTTATAGCATCCATTTTTTCAAATATAAACTTATCAACTGCTTGATAGTTATCACTATAAAACATTTCTAAATCTTCACTTATAACTATTCTGTCATATGTTTTATCCTTTTGTAATTCTTTAATTATTGCATTAAAGTAGTACACTGTTTTACTAGATATAATCTCTTTATATTCTTTCTGATACACTCTAGTAATTGCTTCTGCATCCTTTTCATCATTAACTGCAAATAAAACCTTCATTTGTAATACCTCCAATTATTTTTTATTATTTTCCCGCACTTGTTACCACTATTGTAAATATTAATGGAAGAACTTGACATATAATTCCAATAGTGATTATAGCTATCATGCTATTAAATCCTTTATCTCTCACATCGAGTCTCTTTAAACCTATAACGTATTGATATATTGCACTAAACGCTAGTCCTAAAAACACTAGTGGAATACTAAATATTCTTACTCTGTCTAAAATATAAGCTGTTAATCCATAAGTATCTGAACCATAATCTTGTTTTAGTCCCTCTAATGTTACTTCTTCATGCTTTTTTATTTCCAAATATTTTTGTGTAGTTGCTTGTTTTAATGTATTATCTGATGTCTCATTTGAAGCAGCATATACACTTGTAAATAAACACATAAACATAAATACAGCTACTAGCATGATACGTGTTATTTTTTTCATATATATTTTACTCCTTTCATTTTCATATATACTTTGTTTATTTTATTAATACTTATATAATAATACACTAGAACCGTCAAAATAGCAAGTGAATATGAGAAATTTTTAGTAATAATTTCCATTTTTTTATAAATCTTTTCATTTACAGTGTTTCCCGTTTTTTCGTATTTTATGAAAAGGATTTTATAATAATTCCGTAACTTGAAATTGTATTACCTGTAGCATTTAATTCTAATATATTTTTACTCTTTTCATATGCTTCAGGAACCGAAATTTTAACCTCGTTTTCAAGTCGATTCACTGCAATAAGCATTCTTTCTTTGTTTTTCCTTTTTCTTATAAAACCACTGTCTTCATCTGATGGAACAAATCTCTCAAAAATAAACACATTCGAATTTGCCTCTACTATTTTTGTTTCTGCATTTGATAAAAATTTATATTTCTTATGTATTTTTCCAAGCTTAATGAAGAACTGCAATAATTCTTCATCCATATTGTTCCACTGAAAACATTTTCTATTAAATGGATCTTTATATCCATACATACCGTATCTCATCACCATAATATATACATGGATTTCCTGGTAGGAAATACTGTATTGTTGTTGCAATTTTCATTAGTTTCTTTGCTTTTTCATATTCTTCAGAATTTAAAGAATCTTTTGATTCTTGCCATTCTCTACTGTATGGTACATCCCAAATCCAATTAAACCTACTGTTTTGAATTCCTTCACCTGCAAGCGTTGTCATTGCTCTTGTAATATCATGTGTTGATAAGCTATTCATAAGTGAAGTAATTACCTCCTTAGGATACTGTGTTAAAATTTCATTTATTGTCTCGGTTAAGTAATCGCTTCTTCCAAAGCGGACATATTTCAAAATAGCATTAGCAAAAGGATAATTCATTACAGAATCTAGTCCATTTCCTAATAGATATTTTCTTTGTTTGCCATATCCTTCTTTGGTAATAGCATTGTCCCAAACCTCGCCAATTAAAAATCCATCAGGCTTATTTCTTTTTACAGCGATTTTTATATTTTCTATAAACTCGTCCGTAAGTTCATCAGCAACATCAAGTCGTAGCCCATCAATTCCTAATTCAAACCATTTATCGATTATGCCACCTGCACCGTAGATAAAATTTTGCCAATCCTTATTATTTCCATCACATACTGGTAAATTTTTAAATCCCCACCAATATTCAAAGTCTCCATTGCTATCTTTTTTATACCAGTTATAATAAGGAGATTGAATTCCTTGAAAAGCACCAACTGTGTCGTAAGTACCGTATTCATTAAAGTATTTGCTATCATTTCCAGTGTGATTAAATACACCATCAATAACAATTTTTATTCCCTTATCATGAGCTGAATTACATAAACTTTTTAAACTCTCATTGGTTCCTAAATATGGATCCACAACTTCATAGTCTGCAGTGTCATACCTATGATTAGATTGGCTTAAAAATATTGGATTTAGATATATAATTTCTACTCCTAAATTTTCCAAATAATCTAGTTTTTCTTCAATACCTTTTAGATTTCCCATAAAGAAATAATTATTATTGATTAAGTTATTATCTTCAGACTTCCAACTAGGATTTTCTCCCCATTTTTCAGTCACTCTATTTTTCAGTAATGTTGGAACATATTCCATACTTTGAAAAAATCTGTCTGGAAAAATTTGATACATTATCTTTCCTTTTGCCCATTCTGGAATATTATAACTATCTTCGTAAACTGTGATAGTCCAATATTGTTTATTTTCCTCCGTAATACACGCACATTTATTTTGTATATCATTTTTAATCCATGTAACCACATTATTTATAATCAATTTAATACAAAAATAGTGTAATCCAATATTTTTAAGTTGAATTTCACACGTAAATATATTCATGTTTTTTTCAGTTGTAATATAATTCATTCTTATCTCTTTTTCATTCGTGCCTTTTTGTTGATTTATCAACACTTTTGCCTCGTCAATAAAACCGTACTCAGTTCCGATTTTTAAGTAAACATCGTATTTTTCACCAATTCTTGCAGTAGTATCTGGGACTTCAACAAGAATGTTTTTTCCTTTGAAATAATTCATGAGGTAAACCTCCTTTTATTTTTTTCCTATAAAATAATTTTTCTTACCCTTTTTCACAACAATGTATGTTCCGTCAATGAACATATCGTCAGTTACTATTAAATCAACATTTTCTACCTTTTCACCGTTTATAGAAATAGCTCCATTTCCAATAAATTCTCTAGCTTCTCTTTTGCTTTTTACTACCTCCATATTTGTTATAAAATCAACAACATTAATATTACTTTCTACTTGTTTTATATCTTGGTCTCCAAATAAATCGACGATATCTTCTTTTGACATTTCATTGAATTTATTATTAAATAAATTTTCTGTTAATTTTACAGCTTTTTCATACTCTTCTTTACCATGTAAAAATGTAATTATTTCTCTTGCTAAAGCTTTGTGTGCTTCTCTTAATTCAGGATGTTCATTATTCTTTCTTTCATATTCTTCAATTTCTTCTTTTGATAAGAATGTGTAGATTTTTAAGTAATCTATAACCATTGAATCTTCTACATTTATAAAGAATTGATATAGTTTGTAGCTAGATGTTTTATTTTTATCCAACCATAGTGCATTTCCTTCGCTCTTTCCAAATTTCTTTCCTTGAGAATCTGTAACTAATGGCATTGTAAACGCATATACTTCGTCACCTGTAGATTTTCTTATTAAATCTATACCAGCTGTAATATTTCCCCATTGATCTGAACCTGCACATTGAAGAGTAACACCTTTTGTATCATGTAAATGTTTAAAATCAAGTGCTTGTAGAATCATGTATGAAAATTCTGTGTAAGTAATTCCTGAATCCAATCTTCTTCTTATTATGTCTTTATCTAACATGTAATTGATGTTGAAAAACTTACCGTAATCTCTTAAAAAGTCAATTATATTAATATCTTTAATCCAATCATAATTATTAACTACTTCAAATCCAAAAATTTCTTCAGCTTGTTTTTTCATAGCTTCAAAATTATGAGCAACATCCTCTTTTGAAATCATAGCTCTTTCTGTTGTTGGTCTTGGATCTCCAATCATTCCTGTAGCACCACCAACTAATAAAATAGGATGATGACCTGCATCTTTTAATCTTTTTGAAATTAAGAATGTTGATAAATGTCCAACGTGCATACTATCAGCTGTTGGATCTGTTCCAATGTAAAAAGTCATTCCTCCATTGTTTAATTTTTCTTCTAATTCCGGGCTTGATATATCTTTAATTATCCCTCTCCATTTTAATTCTTCAAATAATGTCATTTTTTACTCCTCCTTCTTTTTAAGACATTTTGGGACGGTCTTTTTTGTCTCATTAACTAAAATATTGGCTAGTTTCCTCTAAGCCATTAAAATTAACTTGTCTTAACACTTCATATAAAATAATATTTA
>JAFUYX010000047.1 GCA_017476885.1 Bacilli bacterium
CTATTATTAGAATTTCATATGGGTTTAAAAAATTTCGCCACTTAAAAGCTAGAGTTATGCTCTGTAAGGGTTACTATAATATTACATATTAAAAGGAAGAATTTCTTCTTCCTTCATCAGTTCATTTATCACTAGTTTTGGGTTCACCAACACTACTTGACAAAGAACCTCTTTTTTGATCTTCCTGAAAAGAAAGAAGAGCATAAGAAGCATCCAACTGACTTTCAATGTCATAAGAATGAAAGAAAGGAATCATCAATGATTGAAGATAACTTTGTGTTTTAAAATCGAAATACTCAGACGAAGCATAATATTCTTTAATAAATTCTAGTGTTTTTACAAATACTTCGTGTTGTTCAGGAGTAATAGATTGTCTTTCCTGCACATAGGCTTGTCGTTCATTCTTAAATCTATATAGAGCCAATTTGTTATACTCTTCAAAAGTTTGAACGATACTTTTCCAACCGACCTTGGTAATAAGACTATGGTATGCTCCAGACTTGATAAATTCACGAAAAGTGTGATATTGAAAAAAATTTGGATAACTAGTATATTTTTGCTTTAAAAAATCCAGTACTTCTTCTTCGAAATGGAGCATCCCTTTATGATATCCATCATATAAATCAGAAAAGTGACCTCCTTTAAAATTTAAATTACCATGGCTTTGATCATACAAAATATGATGATGAAAAGCTAACTCTTGAATACTATTTTCTAAGATTTGCTGAGTTTCTTCGTCGTATTCCATATAAGGATTTCCTGGTCTAGAAGGAAGTGCACCTAAACCTGCTAAAACCATATTAATTGCAAGGGATTCCTCTCCTTTAAAGACAATGAGATTTCTCTTAGATAAAGCAGTTTGTAAATCCTTATCGTTAAGGCAGCTCTTATAGTTTTCTTCACTCATTAAAACTATCGCTTGTTCAGAAATGGGAAAAAATTCATGAGTCACATCGAGATAAGCATCATGATAAGCTAAAGAATAATGGTAAGGAGAATCTAAGAAATTTTGAATCGAATCAAGAATAATAAAATTACGATTACTTTCTACATTATTATAGCGATGGGTATAACCAAGAGGTGTATTTACAGTAAAATGTTTGGTTGAACGAAAGTGGGCAGGAGCCTGTAAATATCCAAGTTCTATTGGGAGTTCTCTTAATTTTTTATTATACTCTTCTTGAGGAACTGGAATATAAAATCCTAGGGGATGATCATTTAATTTTTCATGAACAATTTCGTCTCGAAGTTCAGAAGATAACTCTGTGCAAGTACTTTCTATTTGAGTTTTCTCACACGTCGGCATCCACATGTATTCATAGGGAAAAAAATCATCTTCACGAATTAAATAGAAAGAATCAACTTTTCCTTTTTCTTTTGCGGCACTCACTAAATCTCCTAATCTTTGGATGTAATACTCTTTGGCCTCTTTAGATGCTGCATCAAGATAAGAGATATGTGTATTTAGATTTCCCATAAAACCACCCACTCTAACTAATCCTATTATACTAAAGTAACAGGAACGAAAGCAAGAATAATTGATATTCAAAAACTTATTTGCTATACTAATAGTAGATATTTAGAAGGTGAAGTATGAAAAAGAATGTAAATGACATAGCCATTCAAGTAAAAAATGTTGAGAAAAGTTTCAAGATTTACTATGATAAAGCCCATACTTTAAAAGAAACGATGTTATTTTGGAAAAGAAACCAAAACGAGTTATTTCACGCTCTAAAGGGAGTTAGTATGGATATCAAAAAAGGAGAAACTGTAGCCTTAATAGGAGTCAATGGCTCTGGTAAATCCACTTTATTAAAATTAATGACCAAGATATATTATCCAACCAAAGGGCAAATTATTACCCATGGAAAAGTGACCAGCTTACTTGAACTTGGTGCCGGATTTCATCAAGATTTTACTGGAAGAGAAAACATTTATTTTAATGCAGCAATTTTTGGATTAACCAAGCAAGAAATTGATAAAAGATTAGACACCATCATAGAGTTTAGTGAACTAGGAGACTTTATTGATAATCCAGTTCGAACTTACTCTTCTGGTATGTATATGAGACTTGCTTTTTCCATTGCCATCAATGTAGATGCTGACATTTTGCTTATTGATGAAATCTTAGCAGTAGGAGATCAGCACTTTCAAGAAAAATGCTTTGCCAAATTACAAGAACTGAAAGAGAGTGATAAAACCATCGTCATCGTCACCCATAATTTAGATCAAGTAAAATCACTCTGTACCAGAGGAATCTGGATCGATGAAGGAAAAATTGCCTTTGATGGAGATCCTTCCAAAGCCGTAGAGGAATATCTAAAGAAAAGGGGGTAGGAGAAAGTGGAACTTTTTAAAAACTTATATCAATATCGAGAACTATTAAAAACCAATGTCCAAAAAGAAATTCGAGGAAAATACAAAGGTTCTTTCTTAGGAATTTTATGGTCTTTCTTAAATCCACTTTTAATGGTTTTAGTATATGCCATAGTTTTCCCATATATTATGAGAATGCAACAAGAACATTACTTAGTTTACTTAATTACTGGAGTCATTCCATGGAACTTCTTTAATTTAGCCATCGTCACAGGAGCTAATTGTATCTGGATTAATGGAGGAATCATCAAAAAAGTTTATTTTCCAAGAGAAATTCTTCCAATTAGTGTGGTAGCTGCAGGACTCATCAATTTTTTAATTTCTTGTATTATTATTTTGTTATTTGTCGTATTTGGAGGAATAGGGATTACCCTTCACGTATTATGGTTACCAATAATTGCTCTTGTTCAATCTATATTCACCTTAGGCATCTTATTTGCTCTAAGTGCAATAGATGTGTATGCTAGAGACATTGAGTACTTAGTTCAATTCTTTTTGCAACTATTGTTCTATGCTACTCCAATTTTATATACAACCTCTATGTTTCCAGAACAGGTAAGATGGATATTGTATCTAAACCCAATGACTCATATCATTGATGCATATAGAAGCATATTCTACTATGGAACCATGCCAAACTTAGCTTCTTTACTCTATATTGCAGGGTTGTCTATACTTATTTTAGTGGTAGGCTATCTAATATTCAAAAAATTAGAAAAAGGGTTTGCAGAAGAGGTATAAAAGATGATTTCGTTTGTCATATTACATTATAAAAATCTAAATGATACTCTAGAGTGTATTAAATCCATTCAAAAACTTTCCGATAAAAAAGAAAAGAGCATCATTATAGTGGATAACCACACTTTAGATGAAAAAGGACTTGAATTATTAAAAGAATACACCGAAGATATCATCTTATTAAACGAAAATCTAGGTTTTGCCAAAGCTAATAACGAAGGATGTAAATACGCGATTGCAAAGTATCATCCCGACTTTTTATGTGTCATCAACAATGATACCGTAATTCAACAAAAGGACTTTGTCGACAAGATTTATCACATTTATGAGGAAACAAACTTTGATATGCTTGGACCCTACATTGAGTGTAAAGAAGGATCTGGCTCAGTCAATCCATATCAACCTTTAAAAAACATAGAAGAAGTAAGGCAAGAAATGATTTATCAACAAAAGTTATTGAAATACTATCAAAACGCAGTATTATACTTCTTATTAACATGCGGAATCAAAATAAAAAGAATATTTAAAAAAAGAGAACCCATGAGAAATGGAACTTTAAGAGAAGAAAACGTTGCTCTTCATGGATGCGCCATTATTTTTTCCAAAAAATATTATGAAGCGTTTGAGAGTGTTTTCTATCCTAATACTTTCTTATATCATGAAGAATCATTTTTATATCAAAGAATTCAAGAATATGGGTTAATATCAATTTATGATCCCAGCATAAAAATTCTGCATAAAGAAGGGGCCAGTTTATCTTTAGAGATGAACAACAACGAAAGAAAAAAAATGCTATTTCGAACCCAAGAGATTATCAAATCCCTAAAATTATTAGAACAGGAGATGCAAAAGAAATGAAAGAATCAAAAATATCAGTGATTGTAGCAGCCTACAACACAGAAAAATATATTCAAAAATGTATGGATTCCCTCATCAATCAAACATATAAAAACATTGAAATCATCGTGGTAGATGATGCTTCAACAGATGGAACTTTAAAGATTTTAGAATCTTATAAAAAGAAGATAAAAATCATAAAGAATGAAGAAAACAAAGGGCAAGCTTATGCCAGAAATCGGGCCTTAGAAATCGCTACAGGAGAGTACATTGGTTTTGTAGATTCAGACGATTACATTGATTTAAACTACTATGAAGAGATGATGAAACAAATCAAAGAAGAGGACTCTGATTTGGCTATCTGTGATATCAAAATGGTTTATGAGAATGAAAATAAAACAACAATATCTCCAGGATGTGAAGGAAAACTATCCAAAATCAATCTAATCAATAATGGACTAGCCGCATCTCCATGTAATAAGCTTTTCAAAAAAGAATTATTAAAGTATTCTTTTGAAGAAGGAAAAATCAATGAAGACATTGCCGTTGTAATTCCAGCCATGATGGAATCCAAAAAAGTATCCTATGCCAAAAATGTGTATTACTATTACATTCAAAGAAAAGGATCTACTCAGAATAGTCGTTTCTCTAAAAAAAGATTTGATATTTTTTATGGAGTGGCACAAACTCTAGATAGAATAAAAGGATGCAAGGATTATGAAGAAATCAAAGATGCCTTAATTTTTAATCAACTAATATCACTTCTATTATTTGTGTTTCCAAAGATAAAAGATAAGAAAGAAAGAAAAAATGTTTTAAAAGAATATGCAAGATATTCTAAACCATACGATTACAAAGAGAATAAATATTTTAAAAAGTTTTTAGAAAAGGCAAGATCTCATCAAAAACTATACTTTCGTTTAATATTGTTCTTTTTAAAACACCAACTAGTTTTAATCCCTAATAAGATGATAAGTACCTTTCAATGGTATCAAAGTAAAATCAAAAAAAGTGTTATTCCAGAGATTACGATGGAAACAATAGTAGAAAAAGCAAAGAAAAATCAAACCTATTCAAACTATGGAATTGCCATTTCCGCAGCAATACCAAACTACAACTATGAAACATTTTTAATGGAGAGAGTCTATAGTATTGTTTCACAAAAAGTAAAACTAGAAGAAATATTAATTTTAGATGACTGTTCAAAAGACAACAGCATTGAAATGATTGAAAAAATCAAAAAAGAATTGACTCCTTATATCAAAATAAGAACAATCTATAATAAAGAGAATAGTGGTACGGCATTCAAACAATGGAAAAAAGCCATCGACAATGCAAAAGGGGACTACATTTGGATTGCCGAAGCCGATGATTTTTGCAAAGAAGGATTATTAAAAGAATTAGTAAGACCTATCCAAAAAAACAAAAATATTTATCTAAGTTACTGTGATACTGCTTTTATCAACCAAGAAGGAAAAATAATCCTACCAAGTATCATTCCTGAAATTGATATTCAAAAGTCTGGTCATTGGAATCAAGATTTTGAAAATAATGGTTTAGAAGAAATTAAGAAGTATGCTTACTTAAATTGTACGATAGCAAATGTTTCCTCAGTACTAATCAAAAAAGAAGACTATGAAGAGATTTTAAAAATAGCAGGGACTTATAAACAAGCTGGAGACTGGTTCTTCTATCTTAGTCTAATGAAAAAAGGCGATATTGCTTTCTCTAGTAAAACGTATAATTATTATCGTATGCATGGGAATAATGTTACTTCAATGACTAAAAAAGAACAACACTTTAACGAAATCAAAAGAATTCATGAGTACTTAGACCAAGAACTTCATTTTAATGAAGAACAAAAAGAAAAAATCAAAGAGAGATATCAATTCCTAAAAAAAGTATGGGAATTAAAAACAGGAGGAGAAGAGAATGAGTAAAACATCTGTGATTGTACTTAATTATAATGATAAAGAGAATACCAAAAGAATCGTAGGAGATTATCAATCAATGGAATGCCTAGACCACATTGTAATAGTGGATAACTGTTCTAAAGACGACTCTTATAAAGAATTAAAAAAACTAGAAAATAAAAAAGTTAGTGTGATAGAAGCAAAAGAGAACAAAGGTTATGCCGCTGGAAATAATTTTGGAATCCAATATATCAAAGACCATTTTGAAACACAAGATTACTATATTATTTCCAATCCCGATATTTATATCGAAGAAGAAGCCATTCAAAAATGTATCAATTATTTAAATACTCATAAAAATGTTGCTATTGTTTCACCTAAAATGTTAAATAGAAATGGAGATGTACACCCTTTATTTGGATGGAAGCATAGAACATTATTAGGAGATATTATAGAGTCCTCAAGGTGGCTTTCTGAAATCAAAAAAAAGCCTAAAGAAGCATATGATAAAAAAGTGTTAGAAAATGATGAAGTCCTAGTAGATTGCATTCCAGGATCTTTCTTTGTAATTCAAGCCAGGATATTTGAAAAGATTGGCTATTTTGATGAAAATACCTTCTTATATTATGAAGAAGACATTATTGCTAAGAAAATAAAAAAACTAGGTTATCAAGAAGTCATACTAAGCAAGTATAGCTTTAAACATATGGAAGGAACTAGTGTAAATAATTCTTTGAAATTCATGAAAAAATATAATACTTTTCAAAAGAGTAAAATGTATTATCATAAGAATTATAATGAGAAAGCAAATTTCATAGGTTTAGGAATTCTATGGTTCGTAACTAAATTCCGTTATGTCGAAGAATTACTAACAAATATTTATTATAAGATCAAAAATTTCATCTTAACTTATGGTTTAAAAATATATAAATTATTGATACTATTCATCGCTCTACTTTCATTACCAATCTATAAAATTTTACAAAAAAAGAAATGTTTATACTTTTCTGTAGTCACTTGGAAATGGATAAAGCAAAGACCACATTTCGTAGCTTTAAAAATTGCCTCTGAAGTAGAACCAACCATTTATACCTATACAGAACCTTACCCTAAATACCTAAAAAAAGAGAATCATAAAATGAATGTGGTTCAAAATGAAGAAACAAATGAGAATTTAGAGATTAAGCCGTACTATATCGTGCCTGAGCATTTACCAAATTCTTGGAAAAATCAATTTAAAGCGGTTACAAGAACATTATTTCTAAATGTAGATAAAGTTATTTATACCAATCCTTTTCAAGTTCAGTATTATTTCTTAAAGATATTAAAATTAAGAGGAGTTCAGGTTTTCTACGAATGTATGGATAATAATATATATTTTTACAATAACAAAGAAGAATATGAAATGTATGAAAAAGTTTTAATAGAGGAATCCAAAAAAATCATTGTTAGTGCTACTGGACTGAAAAAAATGTTTCAAGAAAAATATCAATGTCCAGAAGAAAAAATCACTTTAGTTCGCAATGGATATGACGAAAAAACGTTTAAAGACAAGGAAGAGTATTCTGTAACGCTTCAACATCCATGTGCAACTTATGTAGGAACAATAGATGATTGGTTTGATTTTGATAGTATTCAAAAGTATGCAAAAAAACACCCTGATTTTACATTTTATTTGTACGGTCCAGTAGGAAGAAATGCACAGACCTTTAAAGAAAAAAACAAACTGAAGAATATTTGCTTTATGGGTTCTGTAGAACATAAATACGTTCCTAGTATTCTAGAAAAAAGTGACATTGTGCTTCTTCCCTTTATTATAAATTCATTAATAGAAGATGTAGATCCGGTCAAAATGTATGAATATCTATATATGAAAAAAGAAGTCGTTTCTTCCTATTGGGAAGAATTAAATCAATTCCAAGGACTAGTACATTTCTATGGAGAAGTAAAAGATTTTGAAAGCGCGATGACGGATGCTCTTAGTCATAAGCACAAATATAACACTAAAGATTATCAGCAGTTGATGAAAGAATCTACATGGAAAGAGAGATTAATAGAATATATGAATATTTTAAAGGAGGAAAAAAACAATGATTAAAGTTATGAGTGTCTTTGGAACAAGACCAGAAGCCATAAAAATGGCACCATTAATTAAAGAACTAGAAAAATCTGATAAGATTGAATCTGTTGTTTGCGTAACAGCCCAACACAGACAAATGTTAGATCAAGTTTTAGAATATTTTAAGATAAAACCTGATTACGATTTAAATATTATGAAGCAAGGCCAAACTCTTTCTATGATTACTACAAGTGTATTAAACGATTTAGGAAGCATCATAGAAAGTGAAAAACCAGATATGATTTTAGTTCATGGAGATACTACAACCTCTTTTGCTGGAGCCCTTGCTGCTTTCTATCATCAAGTTATAATAGGACATGTCGAAGCGGGTTTAAGGACTTGGAATAAATATTCACCATATCCAGAAGAAATGAATCGGCAAATGGTAGATTCTTTAGCAGATTTATACTTTGCTCCAACCAGTACAAGCAAAGAAAACTTGTTAAAAGAAAACAAAAGCGAAGACAAAATTTATATTACGGGAAATACGGCTATTGATGCAATGGAATATACCGTAAGAGAAAATTATCAAAACCAACATTTAGACTGGGCAAGTGACAGTAAATTAATCTTGCTCACGGCTCATAGAAGAGAGAATATAGGAGACTCTATGAGAAATATCTTTCGAGCAGTCAAGAGAATTGTAGAAGATTTTAAAGAAGTTAAAGTCATCTATCCCATTCATTTAAATCCTCAAGTTAGAAGTATTGCCTCCGAAATATTTCAAAATGATGAAAGAATTCGATTAATAGAACCATTAGATGTAGTTGATTTTCATAACTTTATCAAACAGTCTTATTTTATCATGTCCGATAGTGGAGGAGTTCAAGAAGAAGCACCTCATTTAGGTAAACCAGTTCTAGTTTTAAGAGATACTACAGAACGTCCTGAAGGGGTGGAGGCAAATACTTTAAAATTAGTGGGAACAAAAGAAGAAGACATTTATTTAAGTGCTAAAGAACTATTAACCAATTCTCAAAAATATGATGAAATGGCTAAAGCCAAAAATCCTTACGGAGATGGAACTGCGAGTAAGCAAATTGTTAAAATAATAGAGAACTATTTTAAAACAAAATAAATAAATATTTAAGACGATCTAAAAAAGATCGTTTTTAACATTTTTAGAAAGCCAAAAAACTTGGAGTAAGGAAAAACAATATCATAAATTAAGAATACGAATATTATAATAGGTAAAATTCGACAATCTATTTTTCCAATATTTATAAATTTTCAAACGAAGTGCAACAAGTAAACATATAAAATATGCACTTATTAAACTTAATGTTATTATATAGCATTAAGTTCTTTTTGTATATTAATAATTTTGTTAAATAGTTTACTATCATTTATTTCTTTTTTTA
>JAFUYX010000048.1 GCA_017476885.1 Bacilli bacterium
GACTGGACTTACGGTAACATCTATGTTAAAGAACCCAACGATAAAATTGCTTTGGAGCGGGAGCTTCTTATAGTTGAACAGACTGAGGGTTATGTTACTGCACTTTTTGACTTTGTAAACACAACACGAGGGAGCGTTACCGTGCCATGCGCTTTTCCTGTTGTAGTAAAAACTCAGGTAAGCGTGCAGAAGGATGGAACAATTTCCGCCTCCATTCCAATGGGAAATGGCAGCAAAGCAAACGAGGCTGTGCTTGCTGTCGCCTTTGGAAAAGATAATTTTGAAGGTCTTTCAAAAGACGAGCTTCTTTCTTTAGACAAAAAACTCCGTACGATTTCTGCGGAATCCTACATTACGGAACTTTCTGAATCATCTTTCAGCAATTCCATTCTCAAACCATGCAAAATAGAACAGGACGGCAAAGAAGTCGCAATTCAGACTGTTGGAATTGAAACAAGCATTGAAAAAAATGAGGAAGCCACAGAATACATTTCTGAATATGACTGGCATGATTCAAAAGAAATTTACGACCTTACCCTTGTTCTCCACTTTTACCATGAGCTTCATTTTTCTCCGTCGGCACAATCAAAGCTTTCTGTCAGCTACAAAATCAATTCCGAGAAGTTCAGCCCCGAACTCTAACTTTTCAAGGTCTTCTTGTGACCTTTCAATTAAGTAGGATACAGTACTTTCTGCTTGAATTAATTCATCTTTTTTACCATGTTTACATAAGCTTTCTAAGTTAGAATAGCTTAAAAAGCCTTTACCTTGTGTAATGTATTTTTCACTCATATTATTCACCTCTTGATATGTAACAAGTTTCACATTGCACGATTACCTTTTAAACCGTGTTGTACTTGCTACATTACTATATTGGCTTTAATACTATATAAATATATTGGTATGTGATAAACGAAGGCGCGTGCGCCCGTATTTTAAGCACAAACTAATTCTTTGGGCTTTTTGGTCTGCAACTTTTCTCACAAAAAATTTTAAAATTTTTATATACGAACAATTTATATAACATTTTAAAGATAAAATATATTATGATCAACTTAGATATTTATAAAAAAGCCACAATAAAACTCTCAAAAAGCGAAGAATTCTCCGGCTACTACAATACAGAAACCGACATGTTCTACGATGACGCAGAATTCATCAATATGCTAAAAAAATCCCATAGAGAACTTGAGGGGAAAAATAATGATTTAAAACGAGAAATCGAAAGACAAAAGAAAACTATAAAATTTGAACGTCAGAAAAATAATGAGAAGTTTGATGAAGTGAGAAAAGAAGCTGCTAATGCAGCAGTATCCCAAGTATGTGAATTAATACAGTCAAAATATGATTTATATAAAGCTGAACCAATGATGATAGACCTTACTCTTGGGTATAGTGATATAATAGATTTATTAAAAAATATGAGATTATGGAGATAAAAATATGATTTTTTTAAAAAATACTAAAAATGCAGATAGCAGAACAGCCGATGAAACCTTGACAAAAGAGAACTTGAGAGAATCCACTGAGACTCACATCCGTGAGGTTGATGCCTGTATGGATTTGATGGCAGATGAACTTTATAAGATTGGAGGGAATCATGACTGGACAAAGGTTGAATATTTCGATGAATTTGCTGAAAATGTATTGACTCCACATACAAATGAGGAATTCATCAATCAGCATTGGTACCAGAATCATGTGTCAGAGGAACGCCATCATTTGAATGCTAATTGTCCGTTAGATGTAAATCTTTTTGATGTTCTTGAAATGATTGCAGATTGTGTGGTTGCAGGAAAGGGAAGAACTGGGAAAGTGACTCCTGCTTATATAAAATTACAGGATCCGTTTATTTTAGAAAGAGCATTTTGGAACACAGTAAAATGGTTGGATAATAATACCGTTTTAGAGGATGACTTAGTTAATAATTCAAAATGATATTCATATGTTAAAACTTTGGTATAAAGAAGAAAAAGATCGGTACAAAGTCTACTTAGGAGACACCTTTTATACCTATTGGAATAAAAAAGATTATAGATTTCCTTTTGAAGTAGATATTACCCCCGATCTTATGGAAGAACTTTGTGAAAAAATAAATAATGGGGATGCTTATATTACTTTTAGTACCCCCGAACAAAAATTCTTTTTTGATTTAAGTGACCCTAAGGATAATAAAAAACTTGAAGATTTAATTAAAAATCCCGGCTAATTTTTATATGAACTCCATCTCCAGGTTTTCCTATTGTATCCAGATAATCTTTTATTTCTTGATCATCTGTTGTTTCATAAATGTGGTTAATTATTTCATCTCTGTGAATCATTCCTATTTTGAGAGATTCTATTTCAGATTCAAGATCTTTTTTCTCCTGAATAAGATCTCTTCTTTCGAGTCTTACGTTATTTTTATCTTCTTCTAATTGAGAAAAAGCTTTTTTAGCCCCTGCTCTCATTCTATTTATTTTATTTTCTAATTTAATGTTTTTCTTTTCTAATTCTATAATATCTTGGGTATACATAGCCACCATTTCTCTTAACAATGATCCTGTTTCAGTTTCCATTCTTATTGGTCTCATTTTGTCACCTCATAATACATTTTTACATCATTTATTAATTCGTCCATGTAATCGACGATTTCATCAACGTCTTCTACTCTATTTTCATATTTGATTAACTCAATCATGAGTTTATCTATCCCTTTTAGAAGGGTTTTACATTTGACTATAGCCTCAATTCTTGAATCTGCTGCTATATTTCGGATAACTTCGCTATCTGCGATCTCCAAATTGTCAAAAAAGTTTTTTTTACATGTATTTATCATTTTTTCATATTTTTCATAAGTAATTTCACCTGTATCAAATTTTCTATTTAGCATTTTGAAGATATAGTCATATCTTGCTTCGAATAAATCTTTTAAGTCAATACATTCTTGATTTTTGAATTTATGTTTTTCTACTTCTCTTTCCTTCTTTTTAGACATTTCTTCTTTCATTTTTTCATGTTCTAATCTTATCTCCTGCTTAATTCGATTACCTTCATTGTATTCTTTTAAAATGATACTTATTGCCCCTGCTATTCCTACAGCAACTGGAATAATACCTAACTCAATCATATATACCTGTTCCTCCGATAAACTCTCCTCCATATTTAATTTCATTATCGAGGATAGATTCTAAATCTTTTGCAGTAAAAAATCCGACACAATGTATTCCTGTATGATCTTGAGTATGTAATCTATATTTACCTTTATCAGCTCTCCAACTGTACTCCACTAAGTATTCATGATTAGAAGATATTAACTGTCCTGTCCCTGTTGGGTATTTAACAATAAAGGAATGAGGGACACCCCATGTTTCAGCCCATCTATAAATATTGGAAGTGTCTGGATCCATTCCTAAGTGAGTATACTTTAAAAAAAGCTCTCTTTTTCTCTTTTTTTCTTCTAGAGCATCAGAATGATCAGGTTCTAGAGGGATTTTTTCTTCTTCCTCATCACAATCAATGAAATTCATATCTTTACCTATTTCCCTTTTGAAATCACATTCAGGGTTTATACACTCCATTTCAATTCCGTAGTCGTGAGTGATCGGAATTTTTCTTGGAATAAGGAAATCTCCACATTTGGGGCAGTATCCTCCGCTAATCATCTTTTCTTTAAAAGCTTTATCTAATTCATATTGTTTCCATTGACTCATTTGGCTCACCATTGCATTTCTGGTCCCATCCTTCTTTATAAATCCATGTCTTTATTAATCCTTGAGATATTGCAATCGGAGCATAGGTTCCTCCTTTCGGGGAAGAGAGTAATTTAACCTCTTGCCCTATTAGGTTTTTTACTGATTTTCTTCTCCACCAACTTTCAGTAACTGGATTTAGTAATTGGATTACCTTAATTGAATTTTCTGGGGAAAATATCATATAACAGTTTCCCCATTTTTCTAATCTTATTTCTAATTCCAAAATGATATTCATCTCTTCATCGTCAAGGCAACATACTGCTTTTGAAATTACTCCGTATTCTTCTTCCATAAAAACACCGTTATTCTATTTTTATAAGGTTTTTGACCGCGTCATCAACGGTATTACATTCTTCATAGGTTAACATGGATAGGACATATTTATTTTGTGTGGCGAAACTGGAATCCATAATTATTTGTTTACCAAAAACACGATATCCATTGACAGGGGTGTGACCCACTATCATAATACTTCCACCGACGTTCTCTAAAAATTGGTCGACATCTTTTTCTATGTATCCAAAATGATCGTTTGGTCGAGCAAACACCATCTGTTCAAAAGCTTCATCGATTTCTGATTGTGCATATATAGGACTTAGGGTTAAACCATTCATATCTCTCAAAATGTCATTCATCCTTCTAGATGGTCCGGCGTGTGCCATCACTAATCCATTTGGGGCAATAGCTATTTTCTTGAATTCTTTCATAATGTCTTTACACAGTCCCAACATGAGATTTCCGTGACTTGTACAGATTTTTTTAAATTCTTCGGTCTGATTAACCCCATTTTTATATATAGGAATATCATTGATTTGATACCATTCATGGTTCCCCATAAGAACATGAAAAGTATTCTCATAAATAAGCTTCCCAACATCCAATAATATATCTAGAGAACCATCTGTTTTAGGATCTAATCCATGTATTAGATCGCCTAAAAAGACGATATGAGTGTCTTTTCCTCCTTTTCTCCACATATTTACGTAATTAAGAAAATCATCGTAATTTCCATGAATATCTGATACAACTATAACTCTTGCTTTATCAGGAAGCCTTATAATGTCTCCGTAATTGTAAGTATTTCCATTACCTGTGTATCTCATCATCTTCACACTCCACAACCCTGAAAAATATTTTATTTTCAGTAACCATATCTAGATCAAGCTCTTTAATTGTTCCATTTTCATAATCAGAGACTAAAACTATCATTTTATTTTCTAAATTTCTAAATTTAGATCTAAATTCCCCTAATCTCCTCATAAGTACACCTGTCCGCTTATTTTATACTCTTTTTCTCGGAGCCTTCCTGTTACGGTAACTTTACAACAGTATTCTCCTTTTTCGATTTTAGGTTTAATTTCCATAAGTCTTACCTGAGGCTTTGGAATCTTGAACATACGGGCCCAATCAACTATTTGAATCTGAACTATCTCATTATTTTTATCTACATCAACAATGAAATTCTCTTTTACCTCTACTGAGTGATCAAACACGAATTTCTCCTTTAAAATAATTCCGAGAATATCATATTTTTCTTCATACCCCCATTCCATTCCTAATACCTCCTATTTCCGTAATCTCTTAAGAATTTTGCGAAAGTTGCTGCATTTTCAGCACCTTGATACATCTGATGGTACTTGGAGTGACATTTTTGACATAATCCAACACCATTTCCTTCATCTTTTGCTAGTTCTGGATATTTTGAAAGAGGAAAAATGTGATGAACCTGTAATCCTTCTGGTACAGCTTCATGACAACATTGGCAGTCTCCTTCGTCTCTTTTTCTTACATTTTTTCTCCAGGTTTTTAA
>JAFUYX010000049.1 GCA_017476885.1 Bacilli bacterium
CGTAGGTTCGAGTCCTACATCAGGCGCCATTAAAAAAATAAAGCAAACAAGAACGTTTGCTTTTTTCATGTCTAAATTTCATACTGCTCTTTTGAACTATCCGCAGTATTTTTTAATTCAAATAAATAATCATCCAGTACCCTCATCATTTCTTCTTCACTCTTAGCTTCACAAACAAGATTCTTTACTTTCTTAGAATGAGGCAAACCAGCTAAATAAAATAAAACATTAGAACGGATTTCTAAAAGAGCACTCTTTTCACTTTTATCTTGCTTTAACAAAGAAAAATGTTCTTTCATCACTGCTATTCTCTCATCAAAAGAGATTTCTTTTTGATACTTTCCTGTTTCTAAATAATCGAGGCATTGTTTGATTAACCAAGGATTACCAAGAATTCCTCTTCCAATCATAACCGCATCACACCCAGTCTCCATTAACATTCTCTTTGCATCTTCAGGACTTCTCACATCTCCGTTTCCAATCACTGGAATCGAAACCGCTTCTTTGACTTGTTTAATATATTCCCATCTAGCTATTCCACTATACCCTTGAGTTCTAGTTCTAGCATGTATAGTAATTGCACTGGCTCCTGCTTTTTCAATGACCTTAGCCACTTCCACGCAATTAATAGAATTCTCGTCCCAACCAAGACGAATCTTTACAGTCACAGGAACTGAAACACTTTTTACAACAGAAGAAACAATTTCATATATCTTATCTGGATGTTTTAATAATGCACTACCAGCCTGAGAAGAAATAGCCACTTTAGGAACAGGACATCCCATATTAATGTCAATGATATCAAAGTGATGTGTTTCTTCTACAATCTTAGCTGCTTTCACAAAACTATCCACATCACTTCCAAATATTTGTTGTGCAATAGGCCTTTCTTCCTCACTAACAGCTAACAAATCAAACGTTTTTTGATTATGATATACCACAGCCTTATCACTTACCATCTCCGCAAAAATAAGTCCTGCTCCCATTCTCTTAATAATTTTTCGATAACTCGTATTACTATATCCCGCCATCGGAGCCATAACAATTTGATTTTTAATCAAAATATTTCCAATTTTCCATTCCAATATTTCTCACCTACGTTTAATTACCTCTAATTCCATCTGATTTTCAAGCAAGAACGCACTTGCTTCATCCCGATCTACATGAAATTCTAAAAAGCCATTCTCACTAGCCTTAATATGAGCTTCTAAAACTCCCCTTCTACGTCCATGAATAACCACATCAACAACTTCATCATCTTCTACTCCATAATGTTTTAAATCTTCAAAATTCATATGAATATGACATTCTGCTAGAATACAAACATTTTCCAAATCAACCCTTTTCTCCAAATGAAGAATAGAAATATTTTCTGCCCCTTCCAAATGTCCACTCCTTCTTACCGGAGGATTCAATCCTAACTTAAATGCATCTGAACTAGAAATCTCAACCTGATTATAAGAACGAAAAGGCCCTAAAACTTTAACATTCTCTATTTTACCATTAGGTCCTTCAATACTCACAGATTTATCAGTAACAAACTCTCCGCCTTGTTTTAAATCCGCAACTTTATTAGGTTCTTCATCAAATAATAAATGATACGTTTCAGCAGTTAAGTGCACATGTCGATTACTAATACCTACAGGAACATAAAAATTCATAACAATCCCTCTTTCTTCTCCAACATTATACAATGATTTACAAAAATAAAAAAGAGAAAGACTTCAAATAATAGTCTTTCTCATAAAAGTTGTGAGTTTGAGTTTATATTTTTATAGTATTATCATGATAGTTTATATTTTGTAGCAGTTTCAAAATATATTGGAATAACTATTTATCACTTCTCCTTTCATGTTTTAATCATACCTTATCAATATGAAATTTATGTGAAGAGAAAGTGAAATCATTTCTTTTTGACAGAAAAGTAAAATGTCGTACCATGATTAATCTTAGATTTTACACCATATTCAAAATTATGCCTTTCTAATATTGATTTTACAATGGATAAACCAATTCCCGTACTAACTACATTTCTTTTATGATTCTTATCATTTTTATAATACTTATCCCATATATAAGGAAGATCTTCTTCCCTCATTCCCTTTCCAGTATCAATAATCTCCACCAAGTAAGAATCCTTTTGTTTTTTTATATGAATCTTAACAACTTTATCATCTCCCGTATAGTTAATCGCATTATTCACAAGATTATAAATCACTTGTCCAATCTTTGTTTGATCTGCAAAAACCATAGCTTTTTCTGGCATAGAAAGTTCAAAATGATAATTTTCTGTCTCTTTAATAATCTCATAACGAGACAAAATAGTGTTAATTTCTTGAACTAAATCAAATTCCTTCATTTCCATTTGTTCCGCATTTGCTTGAATTTTAGAAAGTGTTAAAATATCATTCACCAAAAGATTTAAACGATCCACTTCATCCATAATAATATTACAATGTTCTTCTCGTTTCTTATCATCTTTATAAGAGATATCCTTAACCATTTCAGCATAAGCCTTAATCATGGTAAGTGGAGTTTTTAAATCATGAGAAACATTAGCCATTAAATCCCTTCGTAATTCATCAGTTTTTAACATATCGCTTTGAGCATTAGAAAGAACACTGGCAAGCTCATCAATCTCTAAAATCCCATATTTAGAAAATTGAACTTCATTTCCACTTCCTAATTTTTTAGCCTTCCTAGTAATGTCTAAAATTGGCCCAGATAGTTTTTTGGATAAAAAGTATGCAATCACAGAAGCTAAGATAATAGCAATAATGGTAAGATAAATCAGTTGATCTTTTAATACCATATTGGCTCCACTAACGTCCTCTAATGTACGATATAAAAAAACACTTCCTTTTTCTAATTTAATTCCATATAAAAACGCTTTAGCTTCATACTCTTTGTTCACAAGTTGATAATCTTGAATAGTACTATTGGATACCAAAAAATTCTGTTCCAATTGTAAAAGTTCAAAATTATTCTTCCCTAACGCACATCCATTCATCATGGTATTATAAAAAAAGTTTTTCCCATCATACATGCGATACTCTATACACACTTCATTTTCATAAGCAATTTTTTCTAATGTAGAAGATACATCATCTCTAGTACCTTGAATCTTTTGAGCCAATCGATTCATCAACCTTGTCTGATAATCACGATAAGAATATTTTAAATACACAATTTGAAATAACCACGTAGTAAGTAGAATTCCTGCACTAAAAAGAATTAAGTAAAGAAGCGTTTTTGCATTCATACTAGTACTTTTCTTATTCATAATCAAATTTATACCCTACCTTACGTATCGTTTTAATACACTTGCCATATTCTCCAAGTTGATGTCTTAAAGTCTTTACATGCGTATCAACCGTTCGATCATCTCCATAGAAATCATACCCCCAAATTCTAGAAAGCAATTGTTCTCTTGAAAGAGCAATATGATTGTTTGAAACAAAATAATTTAATAAGTCATATTCCTTAGGAGTTAAATCAATGACTTGATTTTGAATGCGAACTTCATGAGCAGAATCATCAATTACAAGCTCACCAAGAGTTATTTTTTCTTGACTCTTTCTTTCCCTTTTAGTAACGGCTTTAATTCGAGCAACAAGTTCTTTAGGACTAAAAGGTTTAGTAACATAATCATCAATTCCCAAATCAAATCCAATTAATTTATCATACTCTTCACCTCTTGCAGAAAGCATAATAACAGGAACCTCTTGTGTTTTTTTAATTTCCTTTACAGTAGAAAATCCATCTTTATGAGGCATCATAACATCCATGACAATTAAGTCATAAGTTTGATTCATGGTTAACGCAATGGCTTCATCTCCATCACTGGCCTCATCTACCTCAATTCCTTCCAAAGTCAAATACTCTTTTACAACATTACGAATTAATTTTTCATCATCAACAACTAATACTTTCACGTGCTTGCACCTCATTTCAATACCTATATTATAACAAAAATGTGAAAAAGAAGTGAAAATTAAAAATAGAATTGTTTTTAAAAAAAGAATTTGATACAATAAACCTATAAAGTTGGTGATAAAATGAAATCTTTAAAATGTAAATCTTGCGGTGGAGAAATGGTAATAGATAGTGCCAAAGAATTCGCAACCTGCCCCTATTGCAAATCAAAGATAAAACTAAAAGAAACTCATGACATTAATATCAAACTAGATGATTCCATAAAAGAATTTATGAAACCTCCAAAATGGATTTTTATACCGATCATAATAATCTTTACCATAGTTTTACTAGTGTTTTTTACAGTATTTAAGAGTATGTCAGAAACCCATAATGACATGGGAAAAACAACATTTTCAATAAACCAAAGCATGCATAACATGAACTTTGAACCATACAGTGGAACACAGGCAAAAATATTCATCGAAAATTTGTTAGACAATGCAGTAACAAACAACAAAACCAATCAGGATTTAATCGTTTCAGTTCAATATGCAGACAAAGAAACAAGTAACCCAAACGAAATCATTGAAATAAAACATTCTTTAGAAAATAAAAAATATGAAATCAAACTAGATTATAATGACGATGGCTATGTAAATAAAATCACCATTGAAAATCTTTAAGAATTCAAATCCTATTGAATTCTTTTTTTACGCATAAAAAAAGATAGCCAAAGCTATCTATACTTGATACATTTTATTGTTTTTAGTAGCAAAGAATAATCCAATTACTAACAATACCCCTACACCAATAACGGCAACTGGTAAAAAAGCACCTGTTTCTGGATTTGAAGTAGTACATGCCTTATCGTATTCTGCTTTAGTTACTTCTACTCCATTGTTATTATAATACTTTCCATCTACAACTTTACACTTTGGAGTAGTACTAGGAGTATTTGGTGTTCCTGTTAATGTAATCGTACATGTATCCGTTGAAGAAGCAGCACTATTAACTCGCAATCTAACTGTACCAACCAAATGTTTTCCAGCAGCTACACCAGTCGAATTAGTAAATTTAAATGTAACAGTACCATCATCATTTTTAGTAGTTACTTGAGTCCAACCAGATTCAGTTGTAATATCTCTAAAAGTAAAGTTAGAATTGATTAATTTTAAAGTGGCAGTAAATTCTTTTAGAGTTCCTTCTGTAACATTAACTCCTAAATACAATTTAGTATTAGCTTGCGCATTTTCAATAGCAAATTCCTTTCCACCTTCAGATGTATTAACCATAGTCTCTTCTTTCGCTCCAAATATTTCATATGAAGCAGCATTCGTCTTTAATGGACTAAACACCAATGTCAAAATAAATAAAACTCCTAACAACAAACCTTTCTTTCTCATAACAAACCTCTTTTCTTTTTTATTATGGTTCTATTATAACATAAAAATACTCCAATTCCACCTTTTTTTAATAAATTTATCATTTTTTTACAATAAATTGTCAAAAATATGATATGATATTAAAGAGAAGATTTGATTGGTGGTGCTAATGTGAAAAAAATTGTCATACATATTCAAAATAACATCTTATATTTTTCATATAAAAGCGGTAAATCAATCAGAGAAGATCTAATGAACACCAACATTATCTCTGATAGTGAAATTGTCTTCAGCGATGATTACATCAATCAAAATAAAAACCTTGTAATTCCTTTTTTCAAAGAACTATGTGACATGAATCAAATTGACACCATAACATTTCAAAATAGTGAATTAGCATTTTCTCTTATCGAGTTATTTAAAAATATCAAGATTCGTACCATAAAGATTAAAAAAGAAGAAACACTTCCCTATTCCTTATGTGAAAAAATCCCAGTTATTAAAAGTGTAAAAGAACTTCACTGTTATAGCATTGCAAATTATCTACTTGACTACCTCGATAAATATAAAATAAAGGTACATAGTAATGCTGAGTTATTAACAATTTCGAATTTTATGAGTCAAAACAATTTAAAAAGTTACACAGATATTTATTACAAAAAACAAATTACAATATATCAAAAATTAACAGAAGAAGACAAAGAAGACTTAACAAATTTTTTCAAACTCAATCATTACCTCCGAATGATTCATCTCCAAGTGCTTTACTTAGAAGACTTAAAATACATAGCAAGTTTATTAGAAAACTTTAGATTAAAAAGAATTATTATCAAACTATATGAGAACATTTCAAATTTAGAACAAGTAGAATATTTAAAAAATTTAAACAAAAAATTTAAAAAAGCAAAAATCTCAGTAGAATTAGTCTATTCGAAAGAATACATTGAAAATAATCTTATGAAACAAATTTCCCTAAATACTTTAAAACTATGCGGTGTTATTCTAATTGCTATGATTGTTGGTACCATCTCTTATATTGCTTATGACAATTATAGTTCCTTACAAGAGGTTACAGCCATCCAAGAAGAAGTCCAAAAAATCATTGCTAAAAATGAAGATGAGATAGAGATTCCTCCTATTAAAGAAGAACTAACCATTAAAAACAAATATATTGCTTCTCTTCTATCCATTAACCAAGATGTTGTGGGCTATTTAAGAGTAAACAACACGAATGTTGATTATCCTGTAGTTTTAGGTCAAGACAACAAACACTACCTAGATAAAAACCTTTACAATCAAGAAGATAAAAATGGATGGATATTCATGGATTTTCGAAATTCCGATAAGATATTAAACGATAATACCATTATATATGGACACAACCGCTACTATAGTGATATCATGTTTGGATCTTTAAAAAACATTATAAAGCCAGAATGGTACAATAATGAAGAAAACATGATTATTGAATTTGATACCATGTATGAATCTATGAAATGGAGAGTATTCTCTATTTATACACTTCCAAAAACAAGTGATTATCTAAAAGTGTCATTTAGTTCTCAAGAATCTAAAAAAGCCTATATAGATATGGTAAAAAATAGAAGCGTGAAAGATTTTGGTACAGAAGTTACAACCGATGATATTTTCTTGACACTTTCAACCTGTAATAATTATGACAAAAGATTAGTATTACATGCTAAATTAATAAAAGAAGAACAGAACTCCAATTTATAAAGAGTTCTATTTTAATAAAAAAAAAAATCCCTAAAATGGGATTTTTCTATTCTTCACGCTTACAAGAATCTCCTAAAATATCTTGAATATCATACTCTTCTGAGAATAAATCAGTATCAAATTCATCAGGCAAAGAATCTACAGAAAGTGTCGTATTAATAGAAATCTGCAATTTATCTTGATTAAATGTAGCAACACCTTCAATTCCATTAATAGAATTGGAAGAATTATAAGATTCTACCGCTTCATTATAAGAAGCTTCATCTGAATAAGTAAAAGTAACAACTTTAGAAGCATCATGGATATAACCTTCAAAATCAATTCCAAATCGATAAGCTAAAACTTCGCCTTCCTCATCTCCATCAAGTTCACACGCATAATAATATTCTGGAGCATGAGCATCTACAATCAGTTTTGCAGTTTCAGTAACAGTATTATTATATAAATCAGTAATCTCTAAAGAAACTTCATAAGTTCCCTCTGTTGTAGTACTAACTTCCTGAACAAAACGAACATATTCAGTATTTTCATCAATACTAGCATCTTCCACTGTCACAATAAAATCTTTTGGCGATACTTCAGCATTTGGAACTACAGTAACATCTTTAACAACAACAACTGGAGGCAAAGTATCTTTTACTTCAACCGTTTGTTTTCCAGACGATACACTACCACAAGTTATTGTATACTCATAAGTTCTAGCAACTTTCGTATCAATAGTAGAACTTACACTACACTCACTAGAAGGCATTCCACTAACAATTGCAAATGTAGATGCAGATGTTAAATCAAGATCTACTCCTAACTGAATTTCTTTCAAAAAAGGATTAATGGTAACGGCTTCTGTTTTAGACTTACTTCCAAAAAGGACAAACCAAACGCCAAAGCCAACAGCAGCAACAAGAACAACCACCAAAACAAGAATTAACGTTTTATTCATAGGTTTCTTTTCTTTTCCAATCCCAACAGGTGCTTGAGGTGGCACAGGAATACCCATATTAGGCATTGGTGCACCAGGCATTCCTCCCATTGCTGGTGGAACCATTCCTGGACCAGCAGGCATTCCAACAGGTGGTGTGGTCTGATTCATATCGGGTGCAACTGGAGGTGTTGGATTAAGATTCGTATCAGCAGTCAATGGTGTAGACATTAAAGGACTTACTGTAGGTTCTGGTGTAGCAGCAACCGGAGTTTCTACAACACCCATAGGATTTAAATTCATATTAGGTGAAGGTTGCACTGGAGCACCCACCTCTGGTTGAGGCATAGGACTTGGAGGTACAACAGGTGAAACTGGAGCACCCACCTCTGGTTGAGGCATAGGACTTGAAGGTACAACAGGTGAAACTGGAGTACCTACCTCTGGTTGAGGCATAGGACTTGGAGGTGCAACAGGTGAAACTGGATCCCCCATCTCTGGTTGAGACATAGGAACAGGATTAACATTCATTCCCATCCCATTATCAGCCGGATTTATAGGAGTGGGAACTGGATTAGGAACCCCTCCTCCATTCATATTTACATTATTAGGTATTTGATCATTATTCATACATATCCCTCTTATTCTATTTTTCTATCTATTTCATATTATACTAATTTTTAGTAGAACATGCAAGAAAAAATGTGTAATTTACATTACACATTTTTAATCTTATTCATATAATTATTAATCTTTCCAGCCCAAGTTTGACTCATTGCATACTTAGGTCCAATTGTTTCTGGCGTTGTAAGTCCTTTTTGAATATAATTACGAGATAAATTTCGAATCATAGCTTCAATACCTGCATCTAATGATTCAAAAGCAGCCCATCCATTACATCCTTGACCACGCATTCCACCAACATTATTACAACTTCGAACTAAATTACTACAAGTCCAAGTACAACCAGTTTCATGTAGAGTAATAGCAACTGCTAAATAAGGATCTACACCATATTCAATGGAATACTTAGCAAATGAATGTCCATAACCTTCTAAAGTAGAAGATAAACTTTTATCTAATTTTGCAGCAAGCTGTTCCATTGTCATGCCATCATAAACAATCTCAGGAGAAGAAGCTTTTAAACTTACAATTTCAATTTCTTGTTTTATAATACCATTTGTATTAACATCTACTTTAGCAAGTCTCTCATCAATAACACTTTGCCTTTGTCCCTTAAGCATCACTGCTTCAAAAAACATATTTCCAATTGTTGTAAAATTACTATTTAAAGATAAAACTGTCACATGTTGTAACTTAAAAAATGAGAATTGTATAAGCGCTATAAAAAGTAACGCTAGAGATACTCGTTTAACCGAGGGTAATTTTTTCATTTCTACTAACCATCCTTTTCTTTTCCGGAAAGTAACTACATTATACTATATTCTATGTTACTTTGTCAAATTTTGAACAAAAAAGAGAAAACATTTGTTTGCTAAAAATAGGATGAATAGGCATCAGAAAAGGGAAAAATAAGCATTAAAAAATTATCCAAAAAAGAGAAATGTAATGACAAAAGCCGCTACAATTCCAACAAAATCGGCAAATAATCCTGCACTTAAAGCATGTCTAGTATTCTTCACTTTAATAGATCCAAAATAAAGTGCCAAAACATAAATAGTAGTATCTGTACACCCTTGCAAAGTACTAGCCAGTCTTCCTACAAAAGAATCTGGTCCATATAAAGAAAAAAGGTTATTCATAACAGCCAAAGAAGCTGTCCCACTAATCGGACGTATCAAAGCCATTGATAGTACTTCAATCGGTACATGAACAAGATTTAAAATAGGACTTAAAAAAGAAAAAAAATATCCCAAAAAATTAGATTTTAAAAACAAATTCGTAGCAAACACCATAGCAATCACGGCAGGTGCAATATGAAAGATAGTCACTAATCCATTTTTAGCCCCAATAAGAAAAGAATCATACAAATTCACTTTTTTTAAAAACCCATATAATAAGATTCCTATGACAAACAACGGAACAATCAATTCACTAAGTTTTAGCAAGTTTCTTCCTCCTTTTTATATAATCAAAAATAAGACCAGAAACGTTTGAACAAAGGGTAGCTAAAATACTGGTAATAATAATTTCTGTTGGATTGACACTTCCATGAATCATACGAAGACTAATCACTGTAGTAGGAACAATCGTAACACCACCCGTATTTAAAACCAAAAATGTCACCATAGCTTCGGTTGCACACTCTTTATGAGGATTGTCATTTTGCATGCATTCCATTGCTTTTAACCCAAAAGGAGTAGCAGCACTTCCAAGCCCTAAGGCATTTGCACAAATATTAGAAGCGATATATCCTAAAGCAGGATGATTTCGAGGTAAACTAGGAAACAATTTACTAAGAAAAGGTCTTAATAAATTCGAAAACTTTTCAAGCAATCCAGAATCTTCAGCAATCTGCATAATTCCTGTCCATAAAACAAGTAAAGGCATCATCTCTAATAAAAGTTCGATTCCATCTTTTCCGCCGCTTAAAATAAAAGAATTTAATTCTTTCAAATGTCCTGTCACACAAAAAGTAAGAGAACCCACAACAATAAAAAAAATCCAGATAAACGTTACCATGAGAATAGCCACCTCAAAAATTTTGTGAAAAATCCTTCTTTCTTTTCTTCCAACTTATTTAAAATTTTTTCGCTAGCCAGTAACTCATCTTTCAAAAACACTTGAACAACCCCTGCTTCAGAACTATTCTCATTTGTTATTTGATACTCTACCCGTACTTTTTGGACTTCATCTTGTTTAAGAAGTCCATATAAACTACGTTCAAGATAATAGTTAGAATTTAAATTCTCTGAAAAAATAAATGTTTCCTTATCTACTAAAGTTACCCTTTGATAATCCCCAAACACTTCATCACACAAATTCTTATGATCTAAAAAATCATTTCCATCATTCAACGTGACCACAATACAAGTCTTATCATCTTTTCTAGATGCTGTAACAAGAGTTCTCTTTGCCTTTTTAGTATACCCCGTTTTTCCTCCTAAAGCGTATTCAGACATAGAAAGCAATTTATTTTTATTATGCCAAACATAGGTCTTTCCTTCTCCTTTTACAGTATGAATCTTAGTCCCAATAATTTTTAAAAACATTTCATTTTGAAGCGCATATCTCATTAAGATAGCCATATCTTTTGCAGTCGAAACATTTCCACTTCCATCATCTTCTTCTAATCCATGCGGATTTAAAAATGTTGTATCCTTCATTCCAAGTTCATAAGCTTTTTGATTCATCAACATCACAAATTTTTCTAGATTACCAGAGATATGATAAGCAATCTCAATGGCCGCATCATTGCCCGAACGAAGCATCAAACCATACAAAAGATTCTCTAAACTCATCTCTTCTCCAACCTGAACATAGATTCCGCTACCAAAGGACTTTAAAACTTCATTCCCAACTTTTCGAATCGAATTTAAATCACCATTCTCTAAAGCAATAATACACGTCATAATCTTAGTCGTAGATGCAATCAACTTCTTTTTCTCTTCACTTTTAGACATCAAAACTCTTCCCGTATCATAGTCCATTACAACATAAGACTCAGCCGAAATCGCTTGACAACGGAAAGGAATAAAAAGCAACAACAATAAAAGTATTATTTTCAAGAAGATCACCTATCAAAGTATATGAGAGAAAAAAAGAATAATTCAAACAAGAATTATCCTTTTACAATAATATTAACAATTTTATTAGGAACATAGATAAACTTCACAATAGGCTTTCCAGCAATATATTTCTGAATATTTTCAATTTCAAGAACTCTATTTTGAACACTTTCTTCGCTATCATCTATAGTAACTTCTACTTCCCCTCTTAACTTACCATTGACTTGTACTCCAATAACCTTAGAAGATTCTTTTGTTTTTTCTTCATCATACTCTGGCCAAGAAGATTTACATAAGACTTCTCCTAAATGATACATCTCATTTAATTCTTCTGTAATATGAGGAGCAACTGGATTTAGTAAAATTAACATTACTCTATAATCATCTTTACTAATACCACCATCAAACTTCTCATACTCGTTTAACATCGTCATTAAAGAAGCAATCGCCGTATTATATTTCAAAGTAGAATAATCTTCAGTTACTTTTTTTATCGTTTTATGAACTAAAGCTTCATTAGTATATCCATTCTTATCATTTAAGTTCTCACCAAGTCTTTCAATTCTTTTTAAGAAACGGTCACACCCTTTTAAAGACTCCGTAGACCATGGAGCATCCATTTGATAATCTCCCATAAACATCTCGTAGCAACGTAAAGTATCAGCCCCATACTCTTTTACAATATCATCAGGATTAATCACATTTCCTTTAGATTTCGACATCTTTTCATTATTAGAGCCTAATATCATTCCATGAGATACTCTTGTCCAAATCATCTCTTTATTAGGAACTAAACCAATATTATATAAGAATTGAACCCAGAATCTAGCGTATAACAAGTGTCTTGCTGTATGCTCCATTCCACCATTATACCAATCTACTTTTCCCCAGTATTTCATCGCATCCATACTGGCAAAAGCCTTGTCATTATGTGGATCCATATATCTTAAGAAATACCAAGAAGAACCAGCCCACTGAGGCATCGTATCAGTTTCTCTTTTTGCATCTTTTCCACACTTAGGGCATTTACAATTCACAAAACTCTCAATTTTAGCAAGTGGACTCTCTCCCGTATCCGTAGGTTCATATTCTGCAACATCAGGAAGTAATACAGGCAAATCTTCCTCTGGAACTGGGACCCAACCACAAGTTTCACAATAAATCATTGGAATGGGTTCTCCCCAGAATCTTTGTCGTCCAAATACCCAATCTCTCATCTTATAGTTATTTACTCTTCTAGCAATTCCTTTTTCCTCAAGTTTCTTAGTAATGGCTTCTTTGGCTTCTTCCACCGTCATTCCACTGAACTCTTCAGAATGAACAAGCTTAGCTCCAACACCTAAATAATCATGCTTTTCATATGCTTTCTCGCTGATATCTCCACCTAAAATAACTTCTTTAATTTCAAGATGATGTGCTTTAGCATACTCATAGTCCCTCTGATCATGCGCAGGAACCGCCATCACTGCTCCTGTTCCATAATCTCCTAAAACAAAGTCCCCTAAGAAAATTGGTACTTCTTCCCCATTAATCGGATTAATAGCTTTAATTCCTTTCACTTCAACACCAGTTTTTCCTTTGTTAAGTTCAGTCCTGTCCATAGCAGACTTAAGACTCGTTTCTTTAATATAGGCTTCAACTTCACTCTTATTCTCCACTCTAGGCATTAACTCCTGAATTAACTTGCCATCTGGTGCAATGACAAAGAAAGTAATTCCATATACAGTTTCAATACATGTCGTAAATATAGAGAATTTACCTCCACCAACAATATCGACATCCATCTCAACTCCAGTACTCTTACCAATCCAATTAATTTGTCCTAACTTCACTTTCTCGGCAAAATTTGTATCTTTTAATCCCTCAAGCAAATCATCAGCATAAGAAGCCATTCTTAACATCCATTGACTCTTCTCTCGTTGTTCCACTACCGTTCCACATCTCTCGCAAACACCACCGGCAGCATCTTCATTGGATAATACCATCTTACATTTTGGACACCAATTTACTTTAGTAGCTTCCTTATAAGCCATATCATGCTTAAAGAACTGAATAAATTGCCACTGGGTCCATTTATAATAATCAGGATCAGTAGTAGAAAAAGCTCTATCCCAATCAAACGAAAAACCTATAGATTTCATCTGATTTCCAAAAGTTTTAATATTTTGTTCAACAACAACTTTAGGATGTTGATGAGTTTTAATTGCATACTCTTCAGCAGGTGCCCCAAAAGCATCATAACCCATGGGATATAATACATTATATCCTTGCATACGTTTCATTCTAGCTAAAATATCTTGAGCGGTATATCCCCTAACATGACCAACATGTAATCCAGCACCACTAGGGTATGGAAATTCTACCAAAACATAATAATGAGGTTTCTCTCCTCCATTTTCAGCTTTAAAGATTTTATTCTCTTCCCAATATTTTTGCCATTTCTTTTCAATTTCTAAACGATTCATTCTTTTCTTCCTTCTTTCTTTTGATACCCCTTTTTAACCAAATGTCTTCCATAAATTTCATACATGGAATAAATCAATGCAAAAACAAGTACAAATGCAATCATAAGCTGCCAACCAAAATCAACTGGAATAAAATTCATAAACGTCCAAACAAAGGACATAATAAATGCATCAATCATACTAATCCAAAGGATTTGTTTCCTTGCATTTAACTTTTTACTATCCAAATGAAATTTATTTTGAAGATACACAAGTTCAATGATTTCTCTTTTCTTCTTTCTTTTAATTTGCCTTAAATAAATAAAGTAAAGCAAAACAAAAATAATCAAAAAACAGAGCAAAAAAGTAAAGATATGCCACAAATAGTTTTCCATAAGAAACACTTCTTTCTAAAATAAAAAGACGATACCAAAGGAGTCTAACATATAGACGGTACCATCCTTACATTTCTCTTCATTCTTGATAAAGGAGAATTCTCCTAGCCGCTCCAAAAGCAAGTTCAATAAAATCTAATGTTTTGTTTCACCAACCCAAAACTCTCTAAAAAAAGATTTTTATCTACTACTCTTTTTTCTTCGCACTTCTTTTCCATTATATGAAATTTTTTTCTTTTTTTCAAGCCCTATTATTCTTGGGGTTCTAAGGTTTTAAAACGATTTTGCATATATTCATCTGGATAATGCTTATCACAAATCTCTTCAATACGATTAGAAGGGGGCTCATCTCCTTCTCTTCTTTCTTTATAACGCATTCCAGCAGCAATAGAAAGAACCGTATCAAAAACAAGTAAGGTTGTTAAAACAACGGTGATTATTTTTCCTAATCTTTCAGGTATTTTATCAATAAAATCATTCAAATATGGATAAACATACTTAATATACAAAAGTCCCATAATTCCCCAATAAAAAGCAAATAACAAACAAACACGTCCATTAATATTCAATGGAAAATGAGAATAATCCCAGAAAGAAACATTATAAACAAATATAATTCCTGAAGCAGCAAAATATTCAAAAGCACTTCCAATTACCATTCCATAAATGAACAAAAATAGATTTGATTTATTTCGATTCATATGTAAAAAAGAGGAAAATAATGCAATGCAAAGTCCCCAAACCAATGAGATTTCACCATACAAAAGAGAACTACGACTCATCCAAGTCCCTAAAGAAAGTCTACAATACACCATTTCAATAAGGCAACCCAAAACACCACTAATAATCAAAATTAATAAGAATTTATAGATTCCAAAATGATCCTTATCTAAAACTCTTTTCTTTTCTTTTACATTAGGATAGGCCTCACTAATACGAGTATAGATATCCCTTGCAAGCCAATTTTTTTCTTCTAATTTTTTCAACTTTCCCGTTCGAATTTCTCTTAAAGCCCAAATAGAAAGTAATAAATCTAACACCATGACCCCAGCAATAAATATTAGACCGAATCGAAGTGTATTAGGACGAATGGAATGAAAAAGTTTCAAAACAACAGGATCCAAGATTTTTAAAATAAGAATTCCTAAAAATCCAAACAATAAAGAATGTTCTAAACAAATATACCCTTCCAAATTAAAACGCTTATTAGAATAATCCCACCATCTTCTTCGACCTAACTCTTCTAATAATTTTCCACCTAAGAGTTGCATAAAAGAGATGTATAAAACAGATCCCAAATATATGAAAAACCAGTTCTCCTCTCCATAAAAGATAACATATAGTAATACCGAACTAAAACCACATGTAATAATAAATGGACCATTCAAAATTCCTTTATTAGAAAACTTATGATGCTTCATAGTACTATAAAAAGATGTAATACACCAACCTAAAAAACTATATAACACAAATAAAAACAATAAATATAGCACTCTCTCATTATTCATAGAAACTACCCCTTCTACAACTTACAATCATTATAACAATTTATTCGTTTAGAATCAACCATAAGAAAAAAGACAAAAACTAAATTTTGTCTATTTTTTGACCTGAATATGTAATTCATCTAATTGCTTTTTAGAAACAACATTTGGACATTCACTCATCAAATCACTGGCACTGGCAGTTTTAGGGAAAGCAATCACATCTCTGATATTCTCAGTACCAGTAAGTAACATAGTTAAACGATCTAACCCTAAAGCAAGTCCACCATGAGGAGGAGTTCCATATTTTAAAGCATCCACAAAGAAACCAAATTTTTCTTCAATATCTTCTGGGGTCAACTCAAGAGCCTCAAACATCTTTTGTTGAACTTTTGAATCATGAATACGAATCGAACCGCCACCTGCTTCATAACCATTGATCACAATATCATACGCTTTAGAATAACAATGCTTCTTATCCGTAAGTAATTTATCGACATCACTATCTTTAGGAGAAGTAAATGGATGATGACAAGCAACATATCTGCCTTCTTCTTCACTATATTCAAATGTTGGAAAATCAACCACCCATAATAGTTTATAATCATTTTCTAAAATAAGATTTAAGTCTCTAGCAATTTTACATCTCAACGCTCCTAAAACAGTTTTTACCTTCTCATATTCTCCAACTACAGCAAAAATCAAATCATTCTTCTCTAAGCCTAAAGTACAAACAAGAGAATTTTTTTCTTCTTCATTCAAATTCTTAACAATAGAGCCAGTAAGTTCTTCTTCATATTTCAAATAAATTAACCCAGTAGCGCCCAATTGTTTTACAAAATCAGTACACTTATCAATCTCTTTACGAGAATAACGTTCTGCAGCATTCTTTACCACAATACAATTAATAATCCCCTCATGAGCTAAACTATCTTGAATAAAACTAACCTCAGTATTCTTAAAAATAGCACTGATATCTTCAATCTTCATATCAAACCTTAAATCAGGTTTATCAGAACCATAATTGGCAATAGCATCATCATACTTCATCTTCATCAATGGCAATGAAAGTTCAATCCCTTTCATATTTTTAAAAATATAAGAAAGCAATCCTTCAGTCATACTCATAATATCTTCTTCAGAAACAAAACTCATTTCCAAATCCACTTGAGTAAACTCTGGCTGTCTATCAGCCCTTAAATCCTCATCTCTAAAACACTTTGCAATTTGAAAATATCTCTCCATTAAACCAACCATTAATAATTGTTTAAACAATTGAGGAGATTGAGGAAGTGCATAAAACTTGCCTGGATTAACTCTACTTGGAACTAAATAATCTCTAGCTCCTTCTGGAGTAGACTTACAAAGCACTGGGGTTTCCACCTCAATAAAATCTTGACTATCCAAATACTTTCGAATCAGCATCATAAGTTGATGTCTTTGAATTAACTTTTCTTTAATAGGATTTCTACGAATATCTAAATATCGATACTTTAATCTTGTATCCTCCAAAGCAGTGGTATCATCACTAATAGAAAAAGGAAGTTCACTTGCTTCATTTAGTAAATTTAAAGAAGAGACTTCAACTTCAATCTCACCAGTAGAAAGCATCTCATTCTTACTTTCTCTTTCCACAATTTTACCAGTCACTTCAATTACATATTCATTTTTCAAACTTTCTGCAATGGAATACACAGAACAATCTGGTTGCACAACGAGTTGAATAATACCACTTCGATCCCTCAAATCAAGAAATATTAATCCTCCTAAATTTCTCTTCTTAGCTACCCAACCATATAAAGTAACAACTTTTCCTACATCCTTAATATTTAATGTAGCATTCATAATTTTCTTCATCAAAATTCATTCCTTTCTAAAAAATAAAAATGGGACGTCCTAACATAAGGACGAACTCCCATTTAAAGCCCGCGGTGCCACCTTAATTCATGTTTAAACATGCACTTTCTTCTCTCTTTTAACGCAAGAAAAACGAATTATACAACCCTTGGTGTCTTCTAAATCTAAATAATCTTTGTTTTCACCAACCACAAAGTCTCTTTGAAATCTCTAAATCTATACTCTTCCAAGTTCATAATTGATGGAACTATTATACTTCTTTGAGAATAAAAATTCAATCCCTATTTTTCAGTGCCTTCCACATCTTAGACCATAAATGATCTCCGGAATAATTTAAAATTCCCATTTGATAAATTCGAATTCCAAAATGATACACCAAAAACATAAACACAATAGAGACAATCATAGATAATATCAAAGAAGTCATCGATATTTGATTTAAAAAATAAAGAGTTGGCGAAAGCATAAAAGACAATAAAGGAACATAAGAGAATGCTTTTACAAGAAAAGAACCTTCAAAAATCATAGCAAAAATTGAAAGATAAAGCCCCAAAGACACTAGAAGCATCAAAGGTGTTTGCAATTGTTGAAAATCATCAATATTAGTAGTTACAGATGCAAGAATTGCCGAAAGCATTGCATACGTAAGTAAAGTAATGATAAAAAAGACAACCAAAACCGGTAAAATACTGACAATACTTTGAACAACTTCTTTAGTCATCACTGTATTCAAAATCTCATAAATAAAGGATGAATTCGTTTGAGAAGATCTTGTTATAGTAGAAACAAACCCATAAACCCCAAACAATCCCACTTGAATCATATTAAAGAACATCGACGATAATAATTTTGATAAAAAATGAATCTTAGGAGGAACATCAGAAATAATAATCTCCATCGTCTTATTGGTTTTTTCATCATTAATCTCAGCACCTACCATCTGTACTAAATGAATGATAATAAAGAAAGAAATCATAATAAAAACTAGAACAACTACAGAAACAATAACATTAGAAGTATCTTCTCTAGTTTCATTACTATCAAAATCTAATAGTTGATAATTCAAAGGAACTTCATCATAAATCTTACTTAAGACTTCCTCACTCAGTCCAAGTTCAGAGATAGCAATTTCCTTTTTTATAGTATTTAAAGTATTATTAATAGCAGTTTTCGTAATAGTAGCAACATTACTTGAAGAATAAATAGTAGACTTTATATAGTGATGTTCATCTCTTAAAATCTCTACTAGAATAACACTGCTATCTTTCCTAACCAATTGAAGTGCTTCTTCTAAAGAGGAACTCAAATAAGAGATAGGATAAGTAATATCAAAACTCTCTTCCTTTTTCATTAATTCCTCAAACTTTGGATAAACAAAAGCCTTATCTAATACAACAATTTTCCTCTCTTCTTTATAATCTCCACCAAAAACCATAATAATATCACTCATATGAAATGTAAAAAAAATCAACAAAAATATCACTAGATTAATACCAATAAACCACTTAGATTTAATCTTTTTCTTCAAACTAGAGCCCACTAAAAACCATAAATTATTCATGTTTCAATTCACCTACTTTAGAAACAAAAATATCATTCAAAGAAGCATCTTCGACCATAAATTTATCAAGAACTTCACTTTGTTTCACAATGTGAAACACTTCTTTCACTACCTTTGAAGAAGCAACTTCTAATACATATTCATTTCCTTTTTTCTCAATAGATTCTACCCCTTCAATAGATTTTAACTGTTTAAAAGAGACCTTACCACTTAAATAGATTTTCTTTTTTTGAAAATCCTCTTTTATACTTTTTAAAGTCCCACTTAAAATATTTTTCCCTTCCACTAAAATAAGTAAACGATCACAAAAAACTTCCACATGCTCCATACGATGAGAAGAAAAAATAATCATAGTTCCCTCCCTTGCTAATTCTTTTAAAATAGACATTAAAACGGTAACATTGAAAGGATCTAATCCCGTAAATGGTTCATCTAAGAGTAATAACTTAGGATGATGTATCAGAGCACAAATAAATTGAATTTTTTGCTGATTTCCTTTAGAGAGTTCTTTAATTCTCTTGTTCTTATATTCCTGTATTTCTAATCGAGTTAACCACTGATCAAGTTCAATACTAATTTCTTTCTTTTTCATTCCCTTTAATCGAGCAAAATAATAAACTTGTTCTTCCACCGTCATCTTCGTAAACAAACTTCGTTCTTCAGTTAAAAAACCAATCTGAGAAGCCATACTATAATCAATCTTTTTATCATTTAATAAAACTTCTCCACAATCCGGTTGTAATAACCCCACAATCATCCGAAACGTAGTGGTTTTACCTGCCCCATTCACACCTAACAAGCCATAGATTTCTCCATCTTGAACTTCAAAAGACAAATCATCTACCGCTTTTAAATCACCATAACTTTTTGATAAATGAGATACCTTTAACATCCCTATTCTCCATTCTTATTTGGAAGTTCAGTAAATTCCACTTTATTAATAGAATCAAATCTTTTAGTAATCTTTTCTGTAGTGACATGAATATCTTTCACATCTTTACTTACAGTATCAATACTTCTAGAAAGCTTATCCCATCTTTCTTTATAACGTTCAAAATCTAAAGCCAGTTTATTAAGTTCTACTTGAATAACCTTAGCATATTTATCTCTTTCTAAATTTTTAATAATCATAGCAACCGTAGTTAACGTACTCATTAAAGTAGTAGGAGAAGTAATCCATACTTTTTTAGAATAAGCATACTTAAGTAAATCTGGATGATACGCATTAATTTCAGCAAAAATAGCTTCTGCCGGTAAAAACAAAATAGCTTGATTTGCAGTTTCTCCTTCAATAATATATTTCCCACTAATAGCATCAATATGCTTTTTTACATCCATTTTAAATAATTTGAAGGATATTTCTCTTTCCTCCCTACTCAACTTCTTATTTGTCATTTTTTCATAATTCTCTAGAGGAAACTTAGAATCTATACAAATATTTCCTAAAGGTTTTGGCGCATGCAAAATACTATCTGCTATAGAACCATTCGACATCTTATATTGTAGTTCATAAATCTTAGGATTATTCTCACCAAAGACACTAGCCAAGATATAATTTAAATTCACTTCACCAAAGATTCCTCTAGTTTTTTTATCGGTTAAAACACTTTGTAAAGAAACAATTTCTGTAGATAACCCATCAATTTTTTTCTGAGCCTCATCAATTTTAGAAAGTCTTTCTAACACATTAGAAAAAGTTTTATTCGTTTTCTCAAAATTCTCATCTAATCTTAAATTTACCTTTTCGTTAATCGCGAGCATCCGGGCATCAATCCGATCATTTAACTCTTCAAAATCTTTTTTTAAATTCACCGAGAATTGATACTTAAACTCTCCTATTTCTTTTGTTAAACTTGTTTCAAATTTACCAAGTCTCTCCGTCATATCGACTTCACTTTTTTGATTCTTAGAAATTTTAAATATTAAAATAAACACCAAAACAATTAATAAAACTAATAATCCTATCATAAGATATTCCATATTCCTATCACATCCTATAAGAATTATACACAAAAAAAGAGGACTTGTCATCCCCTCTAAAATACTGCTTATTCCATCACAACTTGAGTGACATTATATCCCAAATATTCCAAAATTCGTACTGCTTGATTGCTATGAATTCCCTTTTTACAAGTCAAAAAATAGGGTTCATTCTTATTTAAATATTGATCATAATAAAGCATAAATTTTTGATATGGAATATTAATAGAGCCCATTAAATGAAAACTTGCATACCCCTCAGGACTAGACAAATCAATTAAAGTTCCCATATCCTTTTGATAATCATGACTAGAGATTCGTTTCATTATTTTCCTCACCTAATCTATAGTATGCACTTTTTAATTTTTCGCATATAATAAATGTCCTAAAAAAAAGAAGATCATAAATCTTCTTAAGAAAAGAAATCATCAAAGAATTCATCATCAGTAATAGTATTATCATTCATCACGACGGAATCTTTATCGATATGAATCTTTGGCTTTTCCTCTTCCACAACAACCTCTGGAATAGTACTTTTTTCTTCAATAACCGTGTTTTCCTCTTTCTCTTTTTCTAACTTAGGCAATTCCATTTTTTCTTTGACCTCTTGCTGCTTTCTCTCGCGTTCTTCTTCCTCGTCAAGTTCTTTTAATTTCTTATCGATATCTGCAATCATCTGATCAATTTCATCACTAGAAAGACTAGAGATTGGTTTCTCTAAAGAAGGCCTATCCATATTTGAAGAAGATGGTCTAGGTGAAATAGGAGGACCCATAAAAGGATTCATTCCCATTCCTCCCATAAACGGATTAAAAGAAGGAGTCATTTCACCAGGACCAGAATCTTCCATCATTTGTTTTCTTTTCGCTTCAGAAACAAAAGTTTTTAAATCAAAATAATGCAAAGTTCCTTTCTCTCTTTTAGGAAAATCAAAATCTTTTCTTTCAATTCCCCAGTCCATTTTCATATCGGGAAATAATTTAGTTTTAAATGGATTCATTCGAAGCCTTCTAATAATCACTTCTCCCATTTTCATTTTTTGTAAATCAGTCACAGTTACTAAAGGAGTCGAAGCAGTTTTATCTTTATCTTTACTTTTGACTTCTCCACACATTTTACTAATTTCTTCTAATGCTGCAATCTCAGTACTAATAAGATAAATCATATTACCACAGTTTCCTTTTAAAGTCTCAGCAATTTCTTTCCCATACACATCATTTAACTGGGCAAAGTTTTGAATAATAAAAGTAAATCTTATATCTCTTGAACGAGCAGCAGACACCATAGAATCAACATCTTGTAATGCCGGCATGTTCGCAAACTCATCTAATATAAAGTTGGTACGATATTTTAATTTCCCACCCCGTTCTTGGGCTACATCAATTAAAACTTCATAACATTGTTTTAAGAAAATTGTTAACAAACTATGATAGGTTGTTTTTTCATCATGAATAATTAAAAATACAGCCGTTTTCTTCTCTCCAATACTGGTCATATCAAAGTCGCTATAAGAAAGCATCTCAGCTAGGTTTTCTTGAGTTGCAAATTTCTGCATTTTACTTCGAAAAGTAGATTGAATACCTCCTTTAGTTTCTCCAGGAGCATTAATCGTTGCTGAAGCAAATACATATTCACTCGTATTCTCACCCTTCATATTAAAGTATTCGTTGATATATCTAGAAGCCCCAAATCTCTGGTCTCCCACACTATCCATTAAGAAAATAGAACTAATATTAACTTCTTCTTCTTTTCCATCTTCAAATAATCCAAGAGCAAGAGCACTAAAATAATCCGCGGCAGTGGACTCCCAGAACGCAGAATCTTTATTCTTAGGATCGACTAAAATATTATTACCAATATCTTTTAATAATTCAATAGCTTTATCTTTATTTCCTTCTTTATAATAACGATAAGGCATAGCAAGTGGATTCCATGAATTTCCACGATCAGGATTACGGAAATTTAAAACAATGATATTATAATCTTGATTTTTTAAATAATCACCACAGTATTTGTATAACTCACCTTTCGGGTCATTAATAATCATCGATTCCCCTTTTTTAGCAAGAGTATTTACAAGAGGTTTTACAACTGACTCGGATTTACCTGAACCAGTAGATCCAATTACTAAAGTATGATAATCACTATTATCCACCCAAAGTTCTTTACCATTATTTATTAAAGGAACTCCAGCCCCTTCTACTTTTTGATCACTAGCAAGAATATGAACGACTCCTCTATCACTTTTCATCTCTTTATCTTTAGCCCATCTGGAATATCCTTTTTCATCTTTTTCACCAATATTTAAAAACTTATCTCCACTTTTATCTTTTTCAAAAATATAAGAAGATACACTTGAAAAGATAATAGCAATAGCTACACCAAACATAAATAAAGTCAATAAAAGATACTTTCCGCCAAACGCTGGAAAAGGATTTAATCCAAAGAATGTACCATCATTGGCAAAAGATGAAAAGTTTAGTACCGCAATAGCACATAAGTATAATAAAAAAATACAAAATATCACAAAAATCACAAAATCTTTTGAAGACACACGAAATTTCATAGACACTTCCCTCTCTAATAAGTATTATACAATAGATTCCACAAATTCTAAACTATTTTTTTCGATTTTTAAAAAGAATAAGAATAGTAAGAACAACAAAAAATATTCCAAATGCAATAAGAAGAATCATAACTTTATGTTCATTTGCAAATTCAACAATTTGATTCTCTTGAGCAGGATTCTCTTCAATATTAGATTGAAAATCACTTAAATCAACAGGATTAGTATTAAAAACAAAAGAAATATACTTACTATTTTGATTATCCTTTGTAAAATACCAATAATAATGATTTCCTTTTACTTCATCTGCATTTGAAGAAATAACATTATAATCAGTTTTAACATCAATGGTTAAATCTTCAAGCAAAGAATACTTCTTATATGCTTTACAACCAGTACTCGTATTAATTCTATAAACAGTATCATTTTTCTGAACTGATATTTCATCAAAACATTCTTTAATCATTCTCGAGCGATAAATATTATAATAATCAAACTGATATGACGAAGTAAAACCCTCAAATTCACTATTCTTATAAGGCGCTATCTTATAATATTCTACCCCTTCATTTTTTTCGCTACCAATTTCAACACCATCATTTTCATCAAAAAAAACAGGGACATATGATTGAGTATAAGAATTTAATATACGATTTAAATCCACATTTTGATACACCTCTGAAGAATTTTCTTTCGTATATACATGATTTACCTCTTCTACATTTTCATCTAAAGTTAATTCATAATGAACACTACAACCACATGTAAAAAATAACAAACAGATTACTAAAAAGAATATCCTTTTCATAAATCAACCTTCCTTTTATAAATGACATTTTGAAGTATCTGATAGAATAGATAAATCTAAATAGTCATAAGGGTCAACTAAATGATTACTAGAATCATAAATTGTAAAATGCAAGTGAGGTCCAGTAGCAGAACCTGTCATACCCACTTCCCCTATTTTTTCACCTTGTGAAACTTCTTGATCTTTAGAAACAATAATAGAATTATTAAGCATATGCATATAAACGGTTTTAGTTCCATCTTCATGACGTATTTTTACGTAATTTCCCATTGAACTATGATTAAATCCAACTTCAAAGACAGTACCGGCTTTGGAAGCATAAATATCTGTACCAGAAGCAACTCCTAAATCAAGGCCAGAATGATCATGAACTATTCCTGTAATAGGATGAACTCTTGTTCCAAAAGGAGAAGTACAATGAAACTCAGAATTAGATGGCAAAGGAAGAGCAAATCCATCTTTTCCAACACTTGCACATTGAGCTTGCCTTTCCATGACTCCTTCTGAATTATAATTATCATAATCACTCGCATCACGATGATCATAGAACTTCCCTTGATCGGTATAATCTCCTGTTACAAATAAAGCAAACTCTGCTTTCCTACGCTTCATAAGTCCTTCCAAAACGCTGCCATTAGATTTACGACAAGTTTTCCATTCATTCCAAAGTCCTTCCAATCCACCAGTTGAATATGCAGCAAGAACTTTAGATGCCCATTCAGAGCCACAGTTATAATTTAAAGAAGTAATTGCGTCTTTTTGAAACTGAGTAAGAGTAAGACCATACTTTAAAGCAGCCACATCAACACTGGCAGCATAATCCTTTTCAACAGAATTACTTTTTAAAGCATCAATAACTTCAATTGGAACACAATCTCCAGGCTCTAAATCATACTGCCCTTTATTATTCACACGAAAATAGTTACCCCAACCATTTTGATCAATCAATTCCTTAGAATAGGTAGTATTAACAACATGTTCAGTCACACCATAACCGATAGTAAATCTTGCATTATCTTTCAGTTTCTTTGCATAATACCCCGTATTATTACTACAAAGTCCCTCGTGACCTTCCCAACCATTTAAGAATGTTTCAAAATTAGCATTAGAAGATGATGTATTACAATAAGAAGATTGACTTCCCGATTCATAGGCTAACGTAGTTCCCTCATCCGTATTATTTTTATCATTTAAGGTTTTAATATAGATATCTTCTCCATAATAAGTAGTGAGTATCTGTAAAAAATTAAGTCCTAAATCGTGCCAATAGTAATATGCACCATATAAGTTAAACCCTTGCTCTTCTTCCTGATGCAAGTACTCTTTCTTATAAATAATTTCGGTGTCAGTAGAAGTTGTTCCATCTTCATTTTGAGTTTCATGCTCAATTTCCTCTTCAAAATAAATCCAACACTGAGGATCCTCATCGTCAAAAGGTTCAGAAGATTCAATAATTCCACTAGACTTATTGCATACACACTCATTATATACCCGATTTTTAACATATTCATTCGAAAAAGAATTAGGAATGAACAAATTATTATGAAAAAGAACATGTACTGGTTCCTCTTCATGAATCTTACTCCAACAAAAACTAGAAGCATGCGTAGAAATGAGTTCATCATTAATATTTACGATAACTAAATTTTTTGCCTTATCGAGTCCTTTTTCTATCTCTTGATCAGTTTCATAACTAGCAAATAAGTCTTTATCATCATGATAAGTCACAGAATAATTATTAGTTAGTGCCTCATTTCGAAGTGCAATCGCTAAAGCCCAGTAAACATGATAATCAAATCGTGCTTCATTTTCTGCTTCAATACTTTTGATACCTTGAGAATAAGCATACACAGCCTTAGTAATATACTCTTCTAAATCCATCTGAGTTGTAGTTTCCTCTTCTTCTCCAAATTTTCGATAATGAATCGTTACTTTACGAGAAAGTAACTCTTTTCCATTCTTATAATACGTGTAGTCATGAACATCGGAACCTTCCATTACTACACTAATCAAAATTAAAAAGAATAAAACCACTAGTACAATCCCTATAATTAATATCTTTTTCTTCAAAAGAATTTCTAAGGCCTTTTTACTTGCTCTACCACTGGCATTAATATCCCCCTTAAAAGATTCTAAAGTAATATCTTTAGAAGAAGGCTCTGTAGTAGAATTATCAATCTCTTCATAATCTTGATTATCCATACTATTCACCGCCTTCTTTAATTCATACATATTTTATCAAATTTATGATATAAAGTCCATTTTTTTATAAAAAAAGCAGGCAATGCCTACTTAAAAATATTAAACAAACTACCGCCCTTAGCCGAATCATCAACATCAAGTTTAGAAAAACCAAGTTTAATTAATAAATCATTTAGAACTTTATTATTATCTAGTTTATCATCCAAATATGGAATATTATAATAGATTTTACTACGAGATTCATATTCAAAATCAGAAACATCCGTTTCATTTAAAACACTACGATTTAACAATATTTTCTCCCCTTTAAGATTTTCAAAAGCCCTAGGATTCTTTCGAATCAATTTATTTAACTTAATTAATCCAGGTTCAATCAAATATAGAACTTCAGTACATAAGTTCTTAGAACCCTGTTCGTTCAAATCCACTAAAATAACATCCACATCATAATGACTAGTAATCATATCTTGTAATTCAGCATGATTCACCTTTTTTAAGGACTTATCATTAAAATATACAAAATCCTCACCATCAACTTCAATTGCCAAAACTTTATAAGCCTTCTCTAATTGTTTTTTTAACAAATAAGTTAAAGTCGTACTTCCAGCATGTTCTGTTACATTCTTGATCCCAATAACTCTAACATTTCGAGCTTCATTAGAAGAAATTTGAAATGATTCGTCTTTAACTTCCTCTTTTTTCTTTTTTTTCTCCTTTTCTTTAATTCTTTCTTTTTCAGAACTTGAACTTGAATCGCTCTCATCTTCATCAAGCATATTTAATTGATGATATTGAGCCACATCTTTATACGTATTTGGATTATCAATCAAAAATTGAATTGCATCAATATTACGAGTAACATTATAAATTCCCATAGAAACAAGTTGTGAAAGATATCTTGGGCTATTGACCACCTCAGAATCATCAAGCAATAAAATCACTTTACTCATATCCATATTCACTGATAATTCTTGAATCTTTGTAATATCTTGATATCCTTTAATCGCTGTAATATCAATAATCATTTTATTATAGAAAAAATTGGAAAACTGCATAATAATATCTTCCGGAGTAAACTCTCCTTGAATACTCTTAATGAAATCTACATCTAAATTGACTAACAACGTAGCATATTTATTAACAATTTTAACATTCATATAAAAATCCTCCTTAACTTGCAAATGGTATATCTCCATCAATCGAATTTGTAATATCTACTGTAACACCTTCTGCTTCAAAGGTATACAAATGCCCAATCACAGGCAAATCAAATCGAAAGAAAATCCTTACTCGATATTTTGCTCTATTTAATTTCGTCCCCGTTGCAGTAGGCAACTTTGAAACACAATAATAATACTTTTGCCCAGAAGTAGCATTTTTTAAAACATTACTTTTCAAATCTTGACTTCCCATTTCCCCAGAATAACAACTATTCATCGTAGTATATCCACTTGAAAGCAAATAATTATTAATGATTGAAACAGATTTTTTACTAAAACCTTCATACTTTTCCACAATACTTACAACATCATTTTTTATTTTAAAAGCTTTTGTATAATTCATTGTTAAAGCCAGAAAAGCAACAAAAATAAGCATAAAAATAATGACCAACTGATAAACCCAAGTAGCACCTACCGTCTCTCTCATAATGCATTACTCCTTTCTAAGAAACTGCAAACGTTTTAGTATCTCCTGTAATTTTAAAATTAAATACATCATGGAAAAAAGGTAAATCTAACTGATAAAAAACAACGATACGATAATAAAACATATTAGGAAGTTCAGTGTATTTATTGTCTAAACACCCATTTTTATTATCAACATAAACTGGTGCAACACAAAATACAGGACTATTTTTGTTATCTTCCTTTCCTTCACGATTATAACAACGATATCTACCATTGTTATTATTATTACTTGTACAACCAACTTTAATATCTGAAGGTTTAACACCAGAAGTCCTATATGCATTTGATTTCATATACTCTACAATATCAGGCATAGAAGCATTCAAATCACCATTATTGGATTGAATCGTTTCTAAAATAAAATTCTTTACATTAAATGCCTTAGAACGATTAATAGACAAGCACATAAAACCTGTAAACAAAAGTATAAAAACTATGACAATTTGAAACAACCATGTTCCTCCTATCGATTCTCTCATTAAAGCCTCCTATTAACCTTTCCAAGTGCATTCAAATTCACTACCAGCTTTTTGTTTAGTTTTAGAGTCAATGACATAACAATCCGTACAAACTCCTGATGTTTCCGGATTTCCTTTTTTACAAGGACAAATTGCTTTACTACAAGAAGAAGTTTTATTCATATTATCCTGAATCATTGGCCAAAACGTAAAAAAGAAAAAAGATACTAGTATCCCTATCATAACTACAACAATAACCGTTACATTTAGCTCACCAGTAGCTTCTTTCATTTAATTACCTCCATTTTAACTATTTAACATTACAATTTGCTTTTTTTATTTCAACTGCTCCAGAACCATCGCCTTTATCAGCAGTATACTCACATGTATACTTACCACCATTAGCCTGTCCACATTTAATATAACCAGGTTTAGAGCGATTAGTTTCAGCAGATGTATAGTTTTGACCATTAGCACAAACAGTATTTGCTGAAATACTATCTTTGATTCCAGGCCAGATAAATGCGTAGAAGAACGCACCTACTGCTACAATTGCAACAACTGTAACAACAGTCATATTTAATTCACCTGTTGCTTCTTTCATTGATACACTACCTCCATTCTATTTTTATTATAACTTTTTTTTAAGAAAATATCAATTATAATTAAATCTTTTTACATTCCCATTAACATGAGTACTGATAAAACAAGTAAAACCATAACTCCTAAACCAGTAGTAATAAGCATTTGAGTTGTTTTACCTTCCATTTTTTCTAAACGATGTTTATATTTAATCTCTCTTGCTTTTTGAGTTAAATTAGAGATTGTTCTTGAAAACGCAAGTAATTGTTCTTGTTTATGTTCCTGACTTCCAAGAGATAAACGATATAAAAGCCTCATCATACGCATAGAATCACGAACTGGATACATCTTTGCAAAATTCATATATGGAGTGATAGTATCATCTCCATCATTAATTTGGTTAATCATCTCCTGTAGTCCTTCCCTAAATATCGGTGGAGCATCATTAATAGACCTACCAAGTGCCACTGGAACAGTATAATGTTGAATTAAAATTTCCAAACTTTTCAAATAATGAGGGAGCATTGAATCGATCTCAGTCAAATGTGCTTTATAATATTTTTTAATATTTGAATAATCCATCTTAAACACTAAAAAGCCAACAATTAAACTAGCAAGAAAAGAAATATAAGACAAATTTGATACAAAGAAAGCTAATAAAATAACAATTGTAAGAAGCCCATTCTTTACTCGTTTATTAAACAAGAAATCAGGATTAGCACCATCGCCATATTTTGCCTTAACATAAAAATCCCAATCACTTTCCTTAAATCTTCGAAATAACACCTCATTATCAGAAACAAACTTTGTCGCACTAATACGACCAGTATAATTTAACATAAATAGAAGTAAAAGCGCTAAAACAAATATTTCCCAATACATTATTCCACCCCCACATCTTCATAGTAGAATTTCTCTCCGCCAATTAAGAAAAACGCATTAAATACGATGATTGCGTGTAAAATAAGTTGTACATACCACATTTCCAAAAGTTCAATATAAGAATCTGTGCCAAGCAAAAACTGCATAACCATAACAAGTAAAAATAATGCCATCCCAAAAGTCAAAAATCTTTTATGAAACTCATTTCGATCAATTTGATCTCGATAAACACCTTCTACCAAGGCATCAATATCCATAGACATATTTTCTAGTGCTTGTCCAGAATCCTTAGCACCTTCTTTAGTGATTTGTAAAAATAATTGATGCATATTTTTAACCATGTAAAATGGATATTTTCGATTAAAAAATTCAATGGATTCATCAATCGTACCATTCTGATAAGACATATCAATCATAGTAGAAATATCAGTTAAAATAGGATCTTCAATAATCCCAGAATCACGAACACCTTCCAAAGATTTTACAAAACTCTGTGTGGTATTAAACTCCATAATAACATTGGTTGTATAAGTTTGAATCTGTTCAAAAATAAATTCACTATAAACTTTTTGACAACGAAGATAGGCCAAATAAGGAATAAAAGCAACAGCAATAGCAGCATAAATCAAAGATATCAATAGATTATAAAAATAAAGATAAGTAATTCCACCCGCAACAACAGCAAACAAAATTACTTGAGCAATATATTGCTTTACAGTATATTCCTGACCTAATTCCTTTGTTTTTTTTCGAACTTCTTTAAAACTATAAGGAGCATACTTATCATAAGCACCCGACACTTGATTTATAAAGAATCGATAGACATTCTCACCATTATTAAACCAATAAGAAAGTCCAAAAATAGCAATAACCAATAAAATGATTAACTCAATCATAATCTGCCCCTTTCTTTACTTTTATAACGTTTCAATTACAGGTGTATTATTTACCTGAGATGAAGTTATTGACGCAACAGGTTGAGACTGAACTTCTACATTAGAATTAGTAGAAACACTCGACTCTTTTTTACCAGGATTAAAAATATCTTCAGGAAGAGTTACTCCTCCAATACTTAAATAATCCCTTAAATTCTTTGTTGGTTGATTCATCGTCATTTGACCTGTTAAATTCTTTTTAAAAATAGTATTTACTTGAGCTTTATTATTTTCATCAACATAGAATTCACATATTTCCATAATTTCACGTTGAAATCTTCCGAGTTCTTTACTCATATAACCTTTAACATAAATTCCGATTTGAACATAACGATGTATTGTAGTTAAAAACTGTTCAACATCAATATTACTTTCAATCAAAGCAAACATACGCATTGGAATCAAACTAGCTTTATCAGAGTGAATCGTAGATAAAATATGGTGTCCAGAAGAAATCGAGTTACGAACAGCCATAACCGCTTCAGCACTACGAACCTCAGAAAGTAATATCCAAATTGGGTTTTGTCTCATACATGCCACTAAAACATCAGAATAACTAGCAATATTATTTGTTTTTAAAGCAACAATATCACGATGTGGAAAAATACGATCTAAGTGTAACTCAAGTGTATCTTCGATAGTAATAATCTTTTCGTTTTCTTTAATATGCGACGCCAGATACTTAACCAACTCTGTTTTACCAGAACCAGTCTCTCCACTAACAATAATATTTGCATGCCCTTCAATACATTGAATCAAAAAATCATGCAAAGACTCTGTAATATATTTTTCATTAATTAACTTTTCTTTATTTAATCGTATTTTAGCAGGAGTCTTACGAATAAGACAACTAATTCCATTCGTTGAAATAGAATCGTGAATAAAATTCATACGTAATTCTGCGCTTTCTGCATCGAGCATTGGATGTGCCATATTAAAAGTTTTTCCCATAACATTAGCACATTGAAACGCCAATTTTTCCATTAAAGGATTATTAATCTGAGGGCGATTAACTTGATAAACACCTTTATCTAAAGTTTTTAACCATACTTGGCCACCATTACTATAAGAAATATCAGTAACATTATCATCTTGTAAAAATTCCTCTAACGGACCAAAATCTAATTGTGAAAAAATAGCATCATTCACTTACATCATCCCCTTTGTTTATTCTCCAGTATCAGAAACGGCTGAATAATAGTTTTCTTCTCCTGGAAGAATGACTACATGTGGTAATATATACTCTTCTACAATATATGTACCTTCAACACGAGTAGATCCTGGATTAGTAGTGTAATTATTATTATGTGGAACAGGAATCAATTCACCAAATTGCTCAGCCCTTACTAGCAAAGCATACAAATTATCTGGAACAGCAAATAAAAGTACTGCAGGAACTCCATCTCTAGAATTTTCGATAGAAACTCCTTCTCCATCACGAACATCTAACACACGAATAGCTTGGACTAAATTTCCATAGATAACTTTGTCATTTTCAGAATCAGTCCCTTGAAAATATAAATCAATATAGTTTCCTCTTTTGATTTGACCACCATACGTAGATAAAATATTAACAGGTAAAGAAAATGCTGTATATCCATCTTGAATATCACTTAAAACAAAATCTGGTGAATAAGAAGGTTCTGTTAAATCTTCTTGATAAAACAAACCATGTTCAGGTATTTTATTACCATAAGTCACTTCTTTACCAATAATTAAAGTGACATCCTGAATAAGATTATCAGCACTAGCAGCAATATCATTATTGATTTGAATATATTCAATATCTTCTGCTGTAATAACATGCCGTGCAGGCAGTGCAACTTTTGCACTTGGAACAGTAACAGGACTAACTTGTGCACGAACTCGAGAATTATATCCAATCCATAACACCGTAAAACCAGCAATCAAACATAAAATTGCCACAGTAGTACGATTACTAATAAATCTTTGTAATTTCACTATCATTGTCTGCATATTAATCATTCTCACTTTCAACATTTCCAGAAGATACATTACTAGGAACATATGCAGCCTTCGATAATATAAAATCATCTAAATAAGAATTTGCAATTTTGGTTGCTTCTGGATGCTCAGTAAAACTACGATTTCGTGGAACTGGGACAATTCTTCCAACCTTTAGGGCTGTATCAATTTTAAGTCGCATATCAGCAGGCACCCCAAATAAAAGTTGAGATGGTTCCCTAGCCTCTGAACCTGATTCAAATACAGAAGATCCCATATCATCTTGTACGTCTAATACTTTAATGCTACTAATGTATTTACCATAAATAAAGTTTCCTGAACTATCTTCTCCCTCAAACCATAAATCAATGTAATTCCCAGGATAAATTGCATTACCAAATGTAGAATTCAAATCCACACTTAAATAAATAGGGGTATATCCATTTTCAAGATTTCCAATAATATCAGAAGCCATAGCATTAGTTTTAGAATCAGCAACCGAATCTTCAAAAAAGAAACTATTTTTTTGAATGGTATTACCATATGCAACCTCTTGACCAATTATAAGACCTGAATCTTTAATAATTCCTTCCATGTTGTTTAAAACACCACCAGCAACTTCTATAAAACTAACATCATCACTAGTAATAACATGTCTAGATGGTAAAGTAGCCGTAGCATAAGGAATCATAATTGGTTCTGTAGCAAGCGAAACAATATGATTATAAACAAAATAAAGAGCAAAAATACCTATAAGTACAATAAGTATCGTTACGGTATTTTTGTTCTTTGTAATTTCTTTTATTTTACCTAATATATTTCCCATATTTATTCCTCCAATAATTTATTTACAAACCCTTATAAAATAACTTCTTTCATATAAAAACTTTGACATATTAACAAATTCATACAATTCATAGAAAACACACAAACTACAGTTCAATGCAAAAACAAAAATCATTTAATTGTACTATATAATGAAATCCATAATATCAAAGGTTTCTAAACCAAATTGATTACCATGTAAATAATCCTAGAACTATTCATCACTGCAATTGAAACTGCTTGTTCAAGCAGAATCACCAACAATAACTACACAATTATCTAAAAGATAAGCCGCTCACTTAACTAGATTTAGCAGCAGATTTAGAACCACTTCCTACTGCAGCAGTAGTAATTGAATTATCTTGCTTATCTGCAGTTAAAGCAGCACCATCAGTTTCTAAAATAGCATCAATTCGATTCGTAATATCAAATGATGAATCACTAGCAGCAATATTATAAGTAGCACTTTTTGTTGTAACTTTAACACTAACTTTTGGAGGTGCCTCATAAAGTCCATAAAAATCAACTTGATAATCACTTAAAGCGACATTTTCAGCAAACCTTCTTAAAAAATTTTCAACAAACATCTCTTTATTAATACGAAGTTCTCTACTTTGACGGTAATATGCTAAATCTACAGCATCAACTAAAGATGCTTCAGTAACTTCTTTAATCAAATAATAATCTTGAGTACTCGTATTGGTTACATTAGAAACTAGTAACATAATTACAATTACAAAAACTCCTAATAGTATTAACCAATATCCCCAATAAGATTGATTCATATACTATCCCCTCCTTATTTCCATGATGGACCTATAGCATTTTCACGTGTAATACATTTATTATTAGCACAAGTCTTTTGTAAATCAGGATCAACACTAACCAAATCAGTAAACAAAATAAAGCGTTGATTCTTTTCAGGACGAATACTACTAATAGCAAATTTATGAGAAGAATCATTTTCAATAACATCTAAGAATGCACTATTACATTTAACACTATAGTCAATACCATTAATACTCATATTAGAGCAATAAATAGCACTATTTTTTGGTGTAGTAGTATTATTCGACATATTTTCATATTTACTTGGAATCGTTGAATTTGCAAATGTTCCAACCTCACCATTATAACCTTTAATATTCTTTAAATTCATGGCAGACAAAGTATAAGAATACTCAGGAGTTACATAACTTTCATCGCCACCTTGCAATTTTATAGAACCACGATTATATCCATTTTCAATAATCTTACGAGTTAGTGAACCTTTGTAATCATTAGTCCAGTTATAACCTTCATCAGAATTTTTAGAACGTTCATTAGGGAACAAAGTACTTAAAGAAACAGGCCTGAAACTGTACGTAAAGTTTTCTCCATCAAAGATACAATCTCTACATGTGAATGTACAATTTCCATCTTCACATTCTTCAAAATAACACTTTCCATCAGGATCACACTTAAATTTACAATGATCATCACAGTTCGTTAGATAATGACAAACATATCCAACTTGTTGTTGCATCGTAGAAATACTACACTTTTTATACTCGCCACTATTAACTTTACGAGTATATTCCGTTAATACAGATTTAGTAGAACCAGTATTAATAATTCTTCCAAGTGAATTATCCTGATTTGATTGTCCAACTTTATTATAAGAAAGTACAAAAGGGAAGACACCCGTTTTAGTCAATAATGATACAGGAATAGAGTCCTTAGGTAAATTAGTATATAAGCAATCATTTCCATTACAAGCTGCACTCTTAAATTGTACTGTACCATATTGAGAACGAACAGATAAATCATTATTTGGTTCATAATGAGCACTTTGAACCTTCGTCTTTCTAATCCAATTTGATTTACCAACTTGAATTACATTAGAAACACAGCTAGAATCATCACAATAAATAATATTTGTTCCCACTATCGCATTGGAAGAAGAATTTGCACTCCCACCACTGATACATTTATATGTAGAATCCGTATCACCAAAACAATATTCTTCAGTAGTCTGAATACCATCATAATTTGCATCTAACAAAGTATTAAAATCCTTAATATAGTCTTCTTTGTAATTCATGTACACTTCTGGTCCATCAGAATTCCAATTAACCATTTTATTATCCCAACCAGTAACATTTACAGAAGTATCATTTGGATTATTAACATTACCAGTACAACTATTATACAAGCGAATATTATTTTTAATGTCTTTCAAATTATCTTCATAAGCTTTCTTATACTTATCAACATTTGGTTGAACCCTGCCCCTTACAACATCAGCTGAACCATCACGACAAGTTCCATCAGAACCACATGAGGAAGCATCAATAGCTTCTCCATCTGGACTAACGATGTTCTCAGATTGACTGGAAGAGCCAATAGAAATATGAGAAATTGTTCCATCAGCATTATAAATCGCAGTATAAGTAGAATAAGTATATGAAGGAACATAATAGATAGTAGCGCTACATGAAACATAAGAATCACAACCACAATCACCACCATCTTCAACTTTTGTTAAATTAATGTTCATATTAGGTGTAGTTTCAATAAAACGCGTCACAGCCGCTGACTCATCTATAGTCAAATTAGCAGTACCTACCGCAGCAGCTGCATCATCATCGTCATCATCATCTTCTCCTCCACAAGGGTAAGATTCAGTTAAACCATCAGCAGATTCAGATTTACTAGTTATACTGTTTAATGCTGTTTTCCAACGAACATACTCAGTATAATTTCTTAACATTTCGTCAGTTAATTCACGAATCTTATTCCTGAATTTTACAGTATCAATTCCTTTAGAAGGATCATCATGCCCACTAACATAACAATCTCTAGTTCCTTCGATACTAGCATCGATTGTAAAATAACTTCCACTATTGGTAGTACGTGCTGTAGGAACATTAAATTTATAAGATTCTTTACACCAAACTTGGCAGTATGGATTGTCTCCAGATATTCCACTTGTTGATGTAGCATTATAAGAATTACCTGCCGCATCACTGCGATTAATAACACAAGATTTAATTTGATCTTTTGGAGATTCGTTCTGACAAGAATATCTACCAGCAGACGTTTGAGAAATATCACTAATTACACCATTAACTTGAGAATCCAAATTATCAAAATTATTACATGTAGCAGGCATATACACATTTGGAGTACAATCTACACAATATTGATTATAATCTTGACACTCAGGATCACTTGGATTTTGATTATCCTTACACTTATCTTCCCATTCATCACATTTCTGACAATCTTTTATATATTCTTCTTTACTACACTCTTTTCCGTCCCCAGCTCCTGGAGTAGATTCTTTACAATAATATTTTCCATCTCCACTTTCACTTGGATTTTGACAAGAATGTTGACATTCTTTCTTAAACTCTTCCTCTGTACAAACTTCACCATTTTTACAATGAGGTTTTCCGCTATCATCTCTATAGCAAGTATTTTTCTTTTCACAAGTTCCAGGGCAAGTCACATCGGAACCAGCAGCCTTTTTAGCTTCTTCTAAAGTACTATAAGTTGTAGTAGTTTTATTCTTAGTAACTTTGTATAAACCAGTTGTAGTATCACAAATACAAGAAGGACCAGAAGTAATATGGATAGAAGGTCTGCCTGGACGACGAACAGAATTAGTAAACTCCTGTTCACTTACAGGACAAGAGCCATCCATAATAACAAGCATTCTTTGGATTCCAGAACGAGTAGGACTAACTAAGAACACTTGCATAGCAGCATCTTGAGGATCACAATATGCTGGAGTCACTTCAATACCATAATCAGTTCCAGTATATCCATTCAACTTTTCAACAGTCATATCAATTTGTACTCCAGCTGCACCATTATAAGCACCCGCAGAAGACATTGTACATTTAACATTAGTATTAGTACATTTAGCAGTAAAATTATTATAATAAACTAAAGCAGGAACAGTACCATTCACAGAATTCAATACAAACGTAACCTTACTAGTATTTGTTCCAGTAGAAGTCTCAGTGTAACTAGCCGTTCCCCACTGAACGCCCCAAACAGAACCTTGGGATACCAATTCATCATAGGAAAGTGCAGAAGCATTCACAGCCTCTGTATAGATGCGTTTTGCTTCTGCAACTTCAGCATCAGAGTTGCTAAACTGATTTAAATCCGCATAATTAACCCCTTCAAAACTAACAGGATTTGATGCATAAGGAGAAGTGTTAATAATCCATCGAAATAGTAATTCTTGAACTTTACGGCTACTTCCTTGGCTAGCTTTATATGCATAAGCAATCCTTTTATAAGTCGAAGAATTATAATCCTTACTCAAATTAACAGTTAAATTATAATCTTGCCTAGTTTCTTTTAAACCAGTCCCCCATGGTCTACGAGGATCTGCACAATAAGTAGTATTAATTTCTTTACCATCTATCACTGCCGTATAATAATTAATTGTTATACGCTTACCTTTTGACGTTAAGAAGGAATCAGCGTTATGATCACTAGCCCTTCTATAAACTTGAATCGATGCTGCTTTAGTAGATTGCATAAAAGCAATCATCATCAAAAACAGCAAAATAATTTCATAAAAAACTTTTCTTCCTTTTTTCATTTTATTGTACTCCTTTGTGTTTTTCTAACAATCACATAAGTAACAACCCCTATTATTACTATAACAACAAAGCCTATCAATAGATATATCCCATATAACTCAAAAAATGACTTTTCTGAACTCGTATTAGAAGATGACTCTTGAGGATTTTGTTTCTGTTCAAATCTCTTAATGGCATCTTCTGTAGAAAGACTAAAATCCAAAGTCGTAAGTGCTTGGCAATAATATTCGCTAGAATTTTCGCATGCAGCATATTCAGATAACACATTATACCTAGGTGTTTCAAGTTTAATTGAACGCAATGCTTCAGCTTTACAACTAGAATCAAGAGCATATACCTCTAAAGTATAAGTC
>JAFUYX010000050.1 GCA_017476885.1 Bacilli bacterium
CATTCAGGACGCCTCCTTTGCTTTCTTGTGCATTCGATAAACAGCACTTATTCTAGCAAAGGAGGCTTTTCTTTGCAACGCTTAAGCTTTTTAGAACCACCTGTATAACAGGTGGTTTTCGTAACCCCAAAAAATAGGAATTAAAAATCTTAATTCCTACTTTTCTTTTTCAAGTATATTCCAGCTCCAAGGAGTCCTGTAAAACAGATTCCTAGCATAAGAATGTTTTTGTGAATAAAATCTCCTGTTTGAGGATTGTTTGTTTTGTTTACGGTGAATGTCGCGGTTGTTTCTCCATCATTTACCACTGCTTTAAAGGTGTGATTTCCATTTCCTAAAGTCTTGATGTAGTTGCTTTTGAAGGTAACGATGGTACTTCCTTTGGATAGTTCGTAATATTCTTTTGACACTTCTTTGTCATCGACATAGACTTTTCCTTCACTCATAAAAGTATCATAGTCCATGTCAAATTCGAATGCCATGGTTTTATCGACTTTTTGACCGTCTCCTTGGATCATTTTGTATTCTTTTTTTCCTAAATTAGCTCGAGCCAAATCGATTTTAACGGACATCTTAGAAATCGTTAAAGTAGACCCTTGATCATCTGAAAAGCTTTTTTCTTCTCCAAGTTCTTTGATTTCAATTCCATTTGTTTCATAATTTAAAGTATTTTCTTCGTTTTCAAAGTACTTTTGAATATCTTCAGAGGTATATCCGTTTAATTTTAAAGCATTACTCATCATAAAATCGATAAAGAAATAATGTGTTAAAGCCTCTTCAGCTTCATCATAATTGTTTATTTCCCCGGTTTCATAAGTTAGGATGTCATTTTCACAGGGAATCGATGCTCTGTAGTAGTGATCAGTATAATAGGTATAATCAATTTCAATGTTATCATCATTTAAATAGATGTCGTTTGTATATCTCAGTTGTCCATCACTTTCATACTTTCTAAAGTTTTCATCATTTTCTAGGTAGGTTACAACATCTTCTATGGTAGTTGAAGTTGCTTCTTTTGGATGGTCTGTAGAAGAATTTAAATTTGCTTTAGATACATCAATTTTAATAGACATAGGAATAAATGTAATGGTCATGGTTTCATCTTCACTTTTATATTCTTTGGAATCTCCTAGTTCTTTGATTTCCATTCCATTCACATCATAGATTAGTTCATTTCCTTCTGTTTGGAAGAATGTTTGAATTTGTTCTTCGGTGTATCCGTTTAGTTCAAGGGCAGCTTGCATCAGTTTTGTAGCATACAACATGTAAGAGGTTGACATGGCTGCTTCTTCGTAGTTTTTCACTTCTTCTTTTCTGTATTCTATTACATTGCCATCATAAGAGAATACTAGTTCTTTGTAGTTTGACTCTGGCATGTTGTATTCAAGCTCTATAAGGTTATCTTCGTATGTCACAGTTGCATGAATCGATTTTAAACTTTCATCTTCTTTTAGGCTTTCTACTAGTGCATCATTCGTTGCAGCTCTTGCTATCATGCTTGGAATCAACATCCATAGAGTCAGTACCATCGTAAATATTTTTTTTACTTTTTTCATTTTTAACCTCTTTCTATTTTTATCTAACTTTATTATATCATGATTTGTTTTCTATTTCTATAATACTTTTTTCTTTTAAAGCATGAATTATTCATTTATTTCTTCTTTGGATTCCAGCATGCTTTGTTCTTCATGAGATTTTTCAAATAACTCGGTCATGGTTTTGTTGCCTTTTGTGAGTTTCTTGATAGTTAAGTCTTGGGCTTTGTCGTTTGCGAGTCTTAAGTTTCGATCACTAGATAGAAGTGCTTCTTTGGTTTTGTTTAAGTGTTCGATGGTTTTGTCAATCTCATCAATGGCTTTAGCAAATTTATCTGAAGCTAGTTTATAGTTTCTTGAAAATCCTTCTTTGAAGAGATTCATATTCTTTTCAAAGTTAGAGATATCAATATTTTGATTTTGTATTTGAATGAGTTGTCTTTTATAATCCATAGATTTTAATGAGGCATTTCTAAGTAAAGTAATGATTGGAACAAAGAACTGTGGTCTTATGACATACATTTTTTCATAACGATAGGAAACATCGACAATTCCGGCATTATACATTTCGTTATCTGCTTCTAGTAAGGATACTAGGACCGCATACTCACAATCCTTTTCTTTTCGGTCTTTATCGAGTTCTTTAAAGAAGTCTTCGTTTTTGTGTTTAGAAGATGTTTCATCGGCTTTATTTTTCATTTCAAACATGATGGATACAATTTCATTTCCTTCTTCATCATAGTCTTTGAAGATAAAGTCTCCTTTCGAACCTGTTCTTGCATCATTGTCTTTTTCAAAATAAGTAGTGTTACTAAACATGGGTCTAATACGGGCAAACTCGGCATTACAATGCTGTTCTAGAGTCTCGCCTATCATTTTAGTGGATTGTCTTGCTTTTAAGTCTCTGTAGTAACTAATCATTTCATCTTTGTTTTTGAGTTCTAGTTCGTATTTTTCTTTGGTTGTTTTTTCTTTGAGTTCAAATTCTTTTTCACCTAAATTCATTTGATTTTTTAAATCTAGGATGTCTTGGTCTTTTTTAGAAGTCATTTTTAAAAGTTCTGATTGGTATTCATTTTCTTGAAGTTTGATTTTATTTTTAAGTTCACTGACTTCTAAGTTTAGAGCATGAAGTTTTTCTTGATACTCTTTTTCTATAGATGATTTCACTGTTAAGATTTCGTTTTCTTGTTTTTCTTTTGAGTGCTCTACTAAACCTTGAAGTTTTAGGACTTCTTCATTTTTCTTAGAGAGTTCTTCTTGAGATTTTTTCTCTAGTTCTGTTCTTAAGAGTTTAATGGCTTGTTCTTTTTCACTCTCCATCATTTTCTTAGCTTCATTGATTTGCATTTCATAATCATGGTCTCTTACTTGTTTTAAGATAGAATCATAGTCTTGTTCACTAATTTGGATGACTGTTCCACATTTAGGACATTTTATTTCGTTCATGATACCTCACCTTTCTTACTTGAATTATTATAACATTTTTTAGAGGGGATTGTGAAATGCTCTCTTCAGTTAGAAGAGGCCAAATTGTGTTAAAAACTTTAAATACGGGCCTTTTTATATTGACATAAATCGGCATTTACCATAGCTTTTTAGTATTTTTGTGCCTAAATTGTACCTAAAAAAAGAATTAGTACCTATTTTACTAACTCTTAAAACGAATGTCTTTCTCCAAATAATTTACTTTCAACTATACACATTATAACATACCCTAAAATGAATAAAAATGCTACTAAATAAAGATTAGTTATAAATTTAGTTATTAGTAAAAATAAGCCTGTTAATATTGCATAATTAATAAAGAATCCGAAGCTTCCAACTGCTTTAGCTCCACCATTATACCATGTGCTTGTAAGTATATATGCAAGCGGAATAAAAATACCACCGCACATCCAGTTAACAATTGTAGCTGTATTTGGATCTTTAACTATATTAGAAAATGGATTAGGAAAGCAGAATTGTCTTATCAAATAACTTGCTATGCTTAC
>JAFUYX010000051.1 GCA_017476885.1 Bacilli bacterium
TAATATTATATACTTTAATGCTAGAAATGATAAATATTATTTAAAATGTCCAAATAAGAGAGATGCATTTACAGTAAGTAATAGTAATAAAGGAAATGGTGCATTAACCTATCCAATAGGGCTATTAACAATAGCAGAACATAGTTTAATAGGAAATTATACAGCAAATGAAACAAATGCAAGGTATTGGTCCTCTACGCCTTATGATTTCTTCTATAACTATGCTCGCGAGTGTAACGTGCACACGTCGGGTCGTTGGTCCGAGGACGGCTACTTGAATGAGCGTAAGGGCGTTCGTGTGGCTCTTTCCCTTCGCCCAGGCACGACGTTTAAAAGTGGTGGAGAGGGAAGTGCAAGTAATCCTTATGAAGTTGTTATGGAATAATATGAATGGGAAGAGGTAGTTCTTCCTTTTTTTATTAATTAAAATGATTCTACTTGTATATTTTATCATATGATGAAGTATGAATTATTTTATTGCCCATCGAGGGCTTCATTCTCAAGATGTAAAAGAAAATAGTTTGCTTGCATTTAAAAAATCTTTAGAGAGTAATGAATTTGATGGATTTGAATGTGATGTAAGGACTAGTAAAGATGAGATTTTGGTTGTAAATCATAATTCTTTTGTTGGGACTCATTTAATTTCAAAGACCAATTATCAAATGTTACATCAGAAGTATGGCATTGATAGTTTAGAGACGGTTTTAAAACTTAGGAGTCCTAAGATATTTCTCTTGGAAATTAAAGAGAAGGATGTGAGTATTCCTCTTTTAGTATCTATTTTAAACAAGTATTCGAGTAAGAATATTTATGTGATGAGTTTTTATAAGAAAGTGATTCATTTACTTAAGAGAGAAAACGTAAAATGTAAGTTAGGTGTTTTAAATACCGTTCTTAATAGTGAGGATTCTTATGAAGATTATGATTTTATTGGTTTGCTTGAAGTAGTGGCAACAAAAAAGCTAGTTTCTTACTTTCAAAGAAAAGGAATTTTGGTCTTCTTTTACGGGGTTCATGAGATGAGAAAAAGTAATCAAGTTTATGATAATATTTATTTCATCTGTGATAAAAAAGTGATATAATACATTTACATGTAAAATTTGAGGTGAAGTTGAATGAGACGGCGAGAGGTAGATTATAACGAACTGAGCCCAATGATGAAACAGTATTATGATACCAAAGAAGAGTATCCTGATGAACTGCTATTTTATCGCTTAGGAGATTTTTATGAATTATTCTTTGAGGATGGAGAAATTGCATCAAGAGAGTTAGAGCTGACTTTGACTGGTAAAAATGCGGGTTTAAAAGAGAGAGTTCCGATGTGTGGGGTTCCTTTTCATTCGGTCAAACCCTATATTGAAAAACTAGTTAGTAAAGGTTATAAAGTTGCTATCTGTGAACAATTAGAAGATCCTAAAACGGCGAAGGGAATGGTGAAAAGAGGTGTCGTGCAAGTCATTAGCAAAGGGACTGTGGTGGACATGGAACTTTTAAGTGAACACGACAATCACTATATTGCTAGTGTGATGGATTATTCTTATTTATATAGTCTTTGTTACGCGGATATTTCAACAGGAGATATCTTTGTCTGCAATATTGAGCATAAAGAAGAAACCTTGATTAATACTATCTTAAAGTTAGGTATTTTGGAAATCGTTGTTCAAAATCAAGAATCAATTGAATTAATATCGAAATTAAAGGGAAGTTATGGGATTGAAGTATCTTATTCATCTGAGGAATTAGAAGATCGTTATCAGGCTCTTTATCAAGATTTAAATGATGAACATCAAATTCATGCGGTCAAACATCTTCTTTATTATTTGGTAATCAAAGAACTGAAAGATTTATCTCATTTTAAAGCAGTAGAAGTAACACATTTGGAAGAGTATTTAACTATGGATGTTCATACTATTCGGAATTTAGAGTTAACAGAAACTTTAAGGTTAAAAGAGAGAACGTTTTCTTTATTATGGCTTATGGATAAGACTCGTACCGCGATGGGGTCTCGAAAACTGAAAAGTTGGATGTTAAATCCTTTAAAAGATGAGAGTAAAATATTAGATCGATATCATAAGATTGAAACTCTAAATAGTGAATTTATTTTAAAAGATAAGTTAAGGGATCTTTTATATCAGATTTATGATATTGAGCGTTTATGTGGGAAGATTGCTTGTGGTAGTTTAAATGCTAGAGATTTACTTCAATTAAAAACTAGTTTAGGGGTTTTACCTGGTATTTTAGAAATTATGGAAGAACTTCATTTTGACTATCCTATTCAAACTCATCAAGAAATCTATCAGTTACTAGAAAGTGCTATCTATGAAGATCCTCCTGTCACTTTAAAAGATGGATATCTAATTAAGGAAGGATACAATCAAGAGTTAGATGAATTAAAGAAAATTCGAAGTGGTGGAAAAGACTTTATTGCTGGAATTGAAAATGATTTAAAAGAAAAAACTGGGATTAAGAACCTTAAAGTTGGGTTTAATAAAGTGTTTGGATATTATATTGAAATTACAAAAGGTCAGATTCAAAATGTAGATGAGAGTTTGCATTGGGAGAGAAGGCAAACTCTTACTGGAGCAGAGAGATACATCAGTCCCGAATTAAAAGAAAAAGAAGCATTGATTTTAAATGCGGAGGAAAAGATTATTGATTTGGAGTATCAATTATTTTGTGAAGTGAAAGAGACGATTAAGAGGGATTTGCTAACTCTAAAAGATACGGCTAATATTATCGCAGAGATTGATGCTTTGGTTTCACTTGCGGTATGCGCAGATGAATATCATTTTGTAAAACCTGAAATTAATCATGAACATAAGATTGATATTAAAGCAGGTAGACATCCTGTGATTGAAAAGGTTAGCAATAAAGAATATATTTCAAATGATTGTGTGATGGATTCTTCAATTCATACCCTTTTGATTACGGGTCCTAATATGTCTGGTAAATCGACCTATATGAGGCAACTAGCCATTATTGTTATTCTTGCTCAGATGGGATCTTATGTCCCTGCAGCATCTGCTAGTTTGCCTATCATCGATAAAATTTTTACGAGAATTGGAGCGAGTGATGACTTAGTATCTGGAGAATCGACTTTTATGGTAGAGATGAAGGAAGCCAAACACGCGCTTGAAAATGCTACGAAAGATTCTTTGATTTTATTTGACGAGCTTGGAAGGGGTACTGCTACTTATGATGGGATGAGTTTAGCTCATGCTATATTAGATTATGTAACAAAGAAAATTCAATGTAAAACTCTTTTTTCAACACATTACCATGAATTAACTAGTATGGAACGAAAGAATCCTTCTATAAAAAATGTTCACGTTTCAGCAGTGGAGGAAAATGGAAAACTCATTTTCTTGCATAAAATCAAAAATGGTTCTGTAGATAAGAGTTATGGTATTCATGTTGCAAAGCTTGCTGGAATGCCAGAAGAAGTCATTTTAGAAGCTCAAGATATTTTAAGTGTTTATGAAACAACGCCTAAGAAGAATAAAGAGGAAGCTCAAATTCAACTTTATATGAATTTTGATGAAGAAAAGCATGATCCTGTTTTAGAAGAATTAAAGAGTGTGGATCCTTTAAATATGACTCCTATGCAGGCGATGAATACTTTATTTGAATTAAAAGAAAAAATGAATCATAAATTATAATATTGAAAGAAGGAATAGATGATGTTTGATAGAAAAAATAGAAGGGCTTCAAGAAATGTGATAGGCGATGTGAAAAAGTATTATTTAAAAAATGATCTTGTTTTTCATTTTGATGTACATGAGGATGAGTATAAAGATATTTTGTATAAACTATTGAAAATCCTTAATTCAGATGACAAAGACCAAGCTTTAAAGAGTTATCTTGAGTTGCTTACTTTTTATGGAGAAGATAGTTTGAAATATATTTTAAAGAATACTAAGTTAAAATCAAGTGGTAAAACTTTGAAGCAAAGCATTGAATATCAAAAGTTTTTAGATTTTCTAAAAACTAGAAATATTACTCCTTATGATGCAATTATAGGGCTTTCTCCAATGTATCCTAAAAAAGAAAGAAACCGTGCTGCTATATATAGTAAGGATTATGTGATTGAAGACAATGAAAAGGGAATTTTTAGTGCAGTTTCATTTGGCTATCCTTCTCGTGGGTTAGATCCTGTTTATCAAGAGATTAATCATGGAATTATTTATAATCAAGTAGACTTACTTAAGAAACATATCGATTTTATCGCTCAAAGGAAGTGCTATGCTTTCTTGTTTCAAGAGTATCCAGAATTAAAAAGTTTTATTCAAAAGGAAGAAAGACCAACCAAACCTTATATTCGTAAGAGAGTAAACAAATAATTTACTCTTTTTCTTTGTAAAGAATTGATTTAAAGTAGTAAAATGAATGATTTTTTGATACAATAAGGAAGTGGATGTGATTTGTATGTTAAGTAGAAATGAAGCAAGAGTTGCTGCTATGAAATGTTTGTATCAAATTGATATTTTAAAACAAGCGATGTTACCTTATGATATGGATGAAGTGATGAAAGAAAATTTAGATGTTGAAAATGAGTTTGTAAAAGATATTGTTTATGGAGTTGAAACCACTCAGGATGAAATTGATGAACTCGCTAACAAGTATCTAAATAATTGGGATATTAGTCGCCTAGATAAAGCAGGAGCTGCAATTTTAAGACAAGGAATTTATGAGATGAAATATATGGATACTCCTCCTATTGTGATTATTAATGAAGCAGTAGAACTTGCTAAAGAATATTGTGATGAAGATTTAGTAAAGATGATTAATGCTGTTCTTGATAAAATTATGAAGGAGTCTTAAGAGAATGAATTATACAGAGGAAGGATATATTGATTTATCTTTGATTGGTAAAGACTTTAGGAGTGCTATGCAAAAGGGAATGCTTGTACCAAATGATTTGTGTGGGCCTTCCTATCATGGATACTGGGTTTATGAGGGGGATTCTACTTATTTTTTAAAAATTCCTAATTCGTATTCTTTAACTAAAGAAGAAACATTAAAAAGAATTTATACAGAACTTTTGGCTGAGGAACTGGCAACGATTGTTGGGCTTAATGTGATTGAAACAAAAGTAGCTACATTAAATAAGAAAAAACCTTCTTTAGCTATGATAAGTCGAAGTTATCTAAGAGATGGGTACGAACCCATAAGTGGTGCTGATATTGCCATGGAATATTTAACTTTTTTAGAGAAGAGTCAAGATCCTTTGACAAAACAGAATTTGTTATTTGAATACTTTGAAGAAAGAACTGTAGATGATTTGCTTCATAATTCTTTCAAAAAGTATGAGTATAATTCTTTGGAGTTTATTTGGGCTTCTTTACTTTATCATTTCCGTTATTCAAAGAATAAGTTGTCTCAAGTATCATCTATTATGCAGAAGTTAACAAAACGTTATATTTTTTCTTTTATTATGATGCAACAAGATTATCATTTAAAGAATTGGGAAGTACAAGAAAATGAGTCCTCTGCCTTTTTATCTCCTATGTATGATTTAGATTTAGGTTTCAAGGATAAATTTGATTCTAGGAAAAATAATTCTATGCGAAGTTATACGGACTCATTTTCAAGCGTATATGAAGATTTTGAGAGGTTTTATACTTCTTCTAGTGATGAAGTCAAAAAAGAAGTTGAAAAACAAATGTCACTTTTAAATCCTGAGGCAATCCTTAAGAGTATGAAGATTATTGAAGATAAATATCCTTATGTATTTCCGGATGAATTGAAAGAAATGGTTTTAAATATTCAGGGGGCTCATTTTGAAGAGTTAAAGAGTATTACAAAGAATTATCATCTATAGGAGGTGTTGAAATTGAATCACTATTTGACGGTTTCCAAGTTAAATGAATATATTAAAATTCTAATTGATCGTACAGAATTCTTTCGAA
>JAFUYX010000052.1 GCA_017476885.1 Bacilli bacterium
TACTCCACTTTCTTCTATAACTTCAAATTCTTCTTGATATAGAATATTTAATCCATTCTTCAATGCTTTAGTATAGATTGGTGTAAGTCCATTGGTAACTAGAGTATCGACTCTAGAAAACTGAGTTCCACTTTGAGTTAATTCTCCTTCTGTTACAGTTACTTCTGTATTATCGATTGATTTATAAAGTTGGATTTCTACGTCACTTTTAAATATGGATTCATCAATCACTCCTGTTAAATCTAGTTCATAGATTCCTGTACCTTTAGAAACTGGTTCTACTTCAAACTTCTGAATTGCCATGTCCCCTGGGTACTGTCCTCCACTTGTATAAGTTGCTTCTGTAGATGTTAGTTTTAAACTTCCCATTTCTGCTAAAGTAATACTTGTTTCTCTCTCTCCTAGATTTTGTAATGTTGCTGTAAAGTATGCATAAGATACTCCTGCTACTAATGCAAGTAAGGCTACTATAAGGCCTATGGTTAATTTCTTTTGATTATTCATTTTTACATCCTACTCTTTTCTATATTCAAATAGTATCACATTCATTAGTTGAATTCAAGAAATACTATTGAAACCTCATTGATTTGAATACACATTATTGTTACAATAGAGATATAGAAAGTTTGGTGGTTTTATGTTTGAATTTAGCGAAGACAATGTAAAGAAATTGTTGATGATTATCACTTATACTTTAGTGCTTGCTTTTTGTTTATTTAATTTTGATGGTGCTTTAAAAGTATTTACATTTTTATTTAATCTTTTTAGTCCTTTCATTTTTGGTTTGTGCTTTGCCTTTATTGCAAATATTTTTATGATACGAATTGAAAAGAGTATCACTACTTCGCATTCTAAAAAAGAAGAGACTCGAATTTTGTCCATTGGTCTTTCTGTTGCTATCCTAGTGGGGATTGTGTTACTAACGATTGGACTTTTTATTCCTCAGATGATCAATGCCATTCACTTACTTATTAACAATTTGCCTGGGGTGGAACACACGATTAAAGATTGGTTGTCTGTTTTCTTCCAAGGAAGTCCTAAGATTCTTGCTCAAATTCAAGCATTCAGCCCTAATTGGAATGAAATTGCTGGAAGTATAGGAAAGTTTATTGGAGATAATCTATTAGGTATTTCAGGGAATCCTATTGAGCATATTACGAATATGGTAGTTTTTGTAGTGAATATCATTTTAGGTGTAGTTTTGTCTATTGTGATGCTTTATCATAAAGAAACTCTACTGGATACGACAAAACATTATTTAAAGAATCATACGCCTAAGAAAACCTACCAACAAATTCAAAAGATTGGAAAGTTAGCTAATACGAAGTTTCAAAAATATTTTGAGGGACAGTTTAGCGAGGCTCTGGCTCTAGCTCTACTTACTTTTGTAAGTATGATTGTTACAGGGATGCCTTATAGTTTAGCAATTTCTATTTTTATCGGAGTTTTCTCTTTGATTCCTGTCATCGGGATTTTGTTTGCTATTGCAATTGGTGTGATTTTAATCTTTGCAGTAAGTCCAATTCGTTCTTTATGGTTTATTATTCTGATGATTTTAGTTCAACAAATTGAAGGAAATTTCATCAAGCCTAAAATTGTTCATCGAACGATTGCTCTTCCATCCATCATTTCTTTTGCAGCGATTGTAATTGGTGGAAATAACTTCGGAGTTATCGGTCTTTTGATTTCAGTTCCGATTGCCTCTGTTCTTTACGATTTATATAAAGAATTTCAAGAAAAAAAGCGTCACGAAAAGTGATGCTTTTTTATTCGTTTCCTTTTAGGCTTGATACCATATCTATACTTTTTACTTTTCTACTTAAGAATTTTGAAACGAGGATGGATACTAAGAAGGTTCCTACTGAGGCTATGAGATAAGTTACAATAGTAATGCTTGCTCCAAAATCATAATGTTCTTCAATCGCGGTTTTGAATAACCAATCTGTCAAGTAATATCCTAAAGGTAAACCGATGATAATGGATAGAATTGCTATCCAATTGTTTTGTTTGATGAAAAGTTTTTGGATTCTCTTGTCATCAAATCCTAGTACTTTTAAAGTCGCAAATTGATACTGTTTTTCACTGTAAGATAGGATTCCTAAGTTATAGATGATAATACTTCCTAAAATCACGGCAATGCTAATGATTAAAACGAGCATGGTTTTCATCATGGAAAGCATTCCTTCCATTCCCTCTTCAAGGCTATGTATATCTTGAACGGTCGATGTTCCTTCGATGTTTTTTTGATTCTCTAAATTAACATTGGTATACAACGCATCTGGTTGGTATTCTTTTCCTAGGGATTCAAAGTATTCTTTTGTCATGGTCATATTTTGATTTTGAGGATCTTTATTAAATCCTACAATTGTTGATGTATAATACTTCTCTTCTCCGTAAATATGCCAGATGAGTTCATCTCCTAATTTGTATCCTTTGGTACTAGCTAGTTTATAAGTCACATAGACTCCTTCTTTGGAATCTAGTTCAATGATTTTACCTTTGTTGTCCACAAATTGAACATAGTCTTTGGCATCGGTAATAAAGATGTTGTTGGCTTCTTTTTTCTCCCCATTTTTAATTTCAATTCCATAAGTTTTTGAAGTTTTGTTGCCGTATTTTTCTTTTAAAGTTTGTAATTCTTTGTCTGTAATATCTTCTTTTAAGTTTAATTTGTAATTAAAATGATATAGTTGTTTAAATTGTAAATCGACAAAATAATTCATAGAATCTAACATTCCTAGGGCACAGACGATTAACATGCAGCAACCCACGACTCCAGCAAGTCCCATGAATGTTCTCATTTTGTTACGAATCATATCTCTTAAATTCCATTTTGTAGAAAAACTAAACTTTTGGAAAAAACTTTGATTCGTAAAGTTTAAAGAATTTTTCTTGACACTTGGAATCTTTGTACGTAAGGTTTCAGCAGGATTTTCTCTTAATATTTTCTTTCCTGTTAAGTAAGTAATAAAGGAGACGATTAAAACCACTAGAATGGCTACCAAATAACTGCTCGAGTGCATTGATGGAGCTCCGTTTGGAATTTCAAAGAAGGCCATCTCTAATCCAATGAAAACATTTCCTATTAAGAAATATCCGGCGATTAAACCTAGAAGGGACGCTACTAAAGCAATCCAAAATCCATATCCTATGTAATGAGTAAGGACTTTAAAGTTGCTAAATCCTAAGGCTTTTAAAGTTCCTATTTGCACTTGTTCTTTTTGGATGACTCTTGTCATAGTTGTGATGACGGATAACATCGCGATGAATAAAAATAGTCCTGAAAATACTCCTACATAGGTTTTTCCTTCGTCAATTTCTCCTTGATAGGTCACATAAGAAGAAGTATTTTTGATATCCATCACGGCTAGAGCATGTTCTATTTTTTCTTCAATACTTTGTTTTACTTGTTCTTTGCTCTCTTCCTCTTCTACATCTACCATGATAGTATTATAAGGAATATAGTCTTGATAATGAAAGTCTGGACTCATTTGGTCAAATAATTTCTCGTCTTCGATACCAAGATTTTTCATAACTAAGTTTTTGATAAAACTTTCTGAAATTTCACTCGCACTTAAATAAGCAAAACCAAATTCAGTACGATTGGGATAAAGTTCAGATTCGTCTCTAGTATCATATAAATGATCTGGGACGTTTATAAGGGCAAGTACTTTTTCTTCTAATTCTAAACTGTCGTATTTGACTTTAATAGTGTCTCCTAGTTTGATGTTGTTTTCTCTAGCATAGAACTCATCTAGATAGACTCCTGATTTGGAGGCATCAAACTTTTCTCCTTCAACGACATAGAATCTAGAAATGTCATTTTCTTCGATAAAGTTTATAAGTAAGGTTTTATCTTCGCTTGTAGTTCCTGTTACAGAAAGTTTTCTCTCCGCATTTTTGACGTGTTCTATTTTTTTGATTTGATTTAAATCATCCATTGAAAAGTTGGTTCCTAGAACGTTTAAATCTTGAAGATTGTTTTCACCATAGAATCTATCTGCTGTATCTTTCATTCCTTGCATGTAAGCTTCAATTCCAGAGTAAGCCATGACTCCTATAAAAATCATTAAGAAGATGGTAATAAATTGAGACAGATTTTGTTTGATATCTCGAATTCTTTTTTTCCTTAACATGTTTACCACTTCACTTCATCGATTTGTTTTGGATGCTCATTGAGTTCATTAGACTCTACTTTTCCATTCTTAATTCGAATCACCCTGTCAGCGACTTCGGCAATTAGTGAATTATGTGTTACTACAATTACGGTGGTATCAAAATCGCATTGTTCTTTTAAGAGTTTTAATACTTCACATCCTGTTTTGGAATCTAATGCTCCGGTGGGTTCATCACAAAGTAATACACTTGGATTTTTCATGATGGCACGGGCAATGGAAACTCGCTGTTGTTCTCCTCCAGAGAGCTCGCTTGGAAATTTCGAAGCATGTTTTAATAAACCTACACTTTTTAAGACTTCTTTTGCATCTTTATTGGTTCTAGTGACGTCCTTAATGAGATTTACATTTTCTTCAACGGTTAAGGTTGGCATGATGTTATAAAATTGGAAGATGAATCCTACTTTTTGAGCTCGGTAGTTTGTTAGCCTAGCATCATTATAAGTTGATATGACATCTTCTCCTACGCGAATCGTTCCTGAAGTTGATGAATCCATTCCTCCTAATAAATTTAATAGAGTTGATTTTCCCGCTCCAGAAGGGCCTAGAATAACGACAAACTCTCCTTGGTTCATACTTAAATCTACCCCATCTAAGGCATTCATTTTTTGTTCTCCGACCAGGTATGTTTTTTTGACATTTTTTAATTCTATAAAACTATTCTCCATTTTTCTCTCTCTTTCTAAATGTGAAACTTGTTTCATATTCATTATAAAATCCCTTTATTCTCTTGTCAATCACGAACTTGTATTTTTTTGATTTTCTTTTTATAATAAATTTAATTGGAGATGAAATCATGGAAAGTAAAAGAATGCCTATTCAAAAAAGATCTATTGAAAAAAGAGATAAGATTATTAGGGCTGGTTTTGAACTGATTTGTTCTTTTGGGTACCACAATACCAATACTGCAGAAATTGCTAAGAAAGCAGGAGTTTCAACTGGAATCGTGTATCAGTATTTTGAAGATAAGCATGATATTTTAATTGAAGGGCTCAAAAAATATAGTGATGAAATCTTCTATCCTATGATGAACTTTAAAGGAGTTGTTCTTCATAAAAATGATTTAACTTCTTTTTTAGAAAATTTAATTGAAGAGTATCTAAAGAATCATACTTTATCAAGTGGGGTGCATCAAGAAATGATGGCAATGGTACATGAGGATAGCGAAGTTGCTTTCTATTATTATCAAAATGAAATGAGAGTGACATATGATTTATATGACTTGTTTTTAAGAAATGGATTTGATAAGAAGGAATTGCTTGAAAAAGTTCATGTCATTTTAGGAATGATTGACCATCTCTGTCATGAAATTGTGTATCACAGACATGAAAATATTGATTATACCGTTATGAAAAAAGTAGTGATTTTTAGTATCACTACCTTGTTTTAACGTTTTCTTTGAACTCATCCTTGGAATATCTAGTTTTTCTATAGTTTCTTCGATATCTGAGTCAAATAAATAAAGATGTTCTTGGTTGTTTAAACTAAAATTACAAATATAATCTCCCAGCGAATAGTAATTATTCTTTCCGTTGATAATAATACTTTTCTTTGGCTCTAAAGTGATATCTGGAAGTTGATATTTTTTTATTCTCTTCGTCATCACTGATGTAATATTTTTTTAAAGATATGATATTCTCCTTTTAAGATTTTTGGTAAAGTTTTTTGAATGGTTAGTGCTTCTATCAATGATAGATAATTTTTTTATAACTGATTTTATTAGCTTGGCAAAGGTGTTCTTCGTTAAGGCTCGTAAAAAAAGTAGTGAATTATTTTTCACTACTCTTCTTTCTTTTTTTCTTCAAGTTCTTTTTGTAAAATGTCAAAATAATTGTTTTCAATAGCTAGTTTACTCATTTGCTTTTTATAGTAGACTTCTTGGTTTATCTTCCGTAATTCTTCTGAGGTGTATTTTTCTTTTCCAAGGTATTCTAATGTTCCAGTATCTACATAATACCTAGCAATGTTATCTTCCCATGAATTATCTGCGAAAATCACACGACCAGAATAGTTTTTATCTAGTAGGTCTTCTCCGAAGTATAATCTAGAATCGTATTCTAATTCAAAAAGATTGGCTATCGTTGGTAAAATATTGATGTATGATGTTTTTTGCGAAAAAACTTTACCTTCGATACCAGGATTATAAATTATGAGTGGTGTACGATCAATTTCATGAAATTCCTCAATATCATAATCATACATTTCTTGATTCATTTCCTTGCTTAATCCATATGCATAATGATCTCCATAAGCAACAATAACGGTGTCATTTAAAATATTCTTTTCTTCTAATAAATCCATTAGTTTGCCCAAGGCGTCATCCGTTCTTTTTAATTTTGATAAATATCTTTGAACTTCTAAAGAGTATTTTGTATCTTTAAATTTTTCTAAATACATATCTCCAGTTTCAGTTTCATAGATATAAGGGAAATGGGCAGTGACGGTGGTCATCCAAGCCATGAATGGTTTTTCACTGGTGATATAGGGAATGGCTTTTTCTATAAACTCTACATCATCTGGCCAATTGGGATTTATATACCGTTTCATGTCGATGCCTAAAGAATCTGCATCATAATACTTTTCGCTTCCTAAAGTGAGGTGATACACGCTTCGATCATAGAACTCATCTAAATAATCGTGATAGCTCGTTGCTTTATAGTCGGCATTTCTAAAAAGATTAAACGCAGACTGAAAGTAGGTATTTTTAGGATAAGTATTTCCTGTACATTTGTTTTGAACTGCATATAAAGATGTTAATCCACTAAATTCATTATCGGCAGTGGCACAAGCTTGTCTTGGACTATAATGATTCTCAAAATACCAACCATTTTTTTTCATTTTAGCAAAGTTTGGAAAATATTCCTCGTTATTGAGTATGTCTCCAGCGGTTTCCATTAAAACAAAAATGATGTTTTTTCCTTTGAAATATCCTGTATACTCATTCTTTATTGTCACATTTCTTCCTGCAAAATACTGATGAAGCGTCTTAATCTCTGAACTCTTCTCTTCCTTAATTAATTGATTCCAAATCTCATTTGAAATTCCATGATTCTCGTTTTGTTCTTGCAATGGTTCTAATTCAAATGTTTGATTCGTTCCTCGGAAGAATAATTGTTTGATATCTAAAAGCGCATAGGTAGAAATTCCAAATTGATTTACTGCGATAGCAGAATTGCTTGGATTTTTAAATAAGATCTTATTGGGAATCAATTGAATATCATTTTGCATAAATTCTAGTTCTAAAGAATAATGATAACCAATGGCAATGGCGCATATACTTATCACTACCCCTATTAACTCCATCTTAGAGTTATGATTCTTGATATCATTTGACCATTTTTGGGGAATTCTCTTATATACCACAAATAGAATAAAAGGAATCCAAATCATAAAATCTAGAAATCGATAACTCTTAAAAAAGTTAAAGATAAAACTTGTTACAGCGCCGGCTTGAGATGTTGTTCCTAAAGACATGTACATTCCGACAAATCCTTTCAGCCCTATTTGAATAAATGCATATAAACTTGCAATTCCTAAAATGATTTCAAAAATTGTTTGACGATTCTTGGCATTTTTACTCGTGCATAATATTAGTTGTAAAATTGCACTAAATAGAAAGCAAAACATTGCAATGCGCAGTGTAGAATAGCTGATTATTTCATAGTTCTCTATTACACGAAAGATTACTTCTAAAGAAAAAAAGAACAAAAAGTTTGTGATTATTTCTCTCCATAAGTTCTTATTTAGGTACTTCTTCATTACTACCACCTTTTTTTATTTAATCATAAAAAAAGAAAATTGTAAACTTCAATCTTCTTTCTCATATACTTCATAACATTTGACATAATATTTCATAATTCGTTTAACGATACTCTTTGGCCAAAATTTTTCAAACATTATGGTATCTTCTGTGATTCTTAATGAATTATCCATACTCTTTTTGGTTGTCGCCTCATCACTAATTCGAAATGCCATTTGTTTGAAAGGAATATATTGAATTTTCCCTTTCATTTGATATATTTTTAAGAACGTATCCCAATCTAATGCAAATTTTAAATCGGAAGTAAATATTTGAGGTTTTAAGAGTTCTTTATTATATGTTACAGATGGACATTGTACTGTGTTTCCTAAACTTAAGGTAAGTTTTCTTATCCATCTAATGTTTTTTATTCCTGGTATAGTTAATGGGAATTTTAAGATTTTTTTAATTTTTAAGTTTTTATTATTGACACTCTTTCCATCTATATAATAATGGTTATCTACAAATATCATCAGTTCTTTTCCGGTATAATTACTTAAGATGTTTTCTACATACGTTGGATAATAAATATCATCTTGATGAACTACGGTTACTAATTCTGTTTTGGTTTGCTTCACAGCAAAGTTCCAATCGTCTTGAATATCACTTTTTCCATCTCGATAATACGTCTTAATATGATATTTCTTGGCTAGAGAATCAATATGTTTGTTCTTCGTAGAAGATGCTATTATAATATTACTTTTTATGGTTTGCTCTAATAAAGATTTTATGCATTCTTCTAAATAAGGAGATTCTTTATAAGCACAGATGGCAAATGTATGATATTTTTTGGCATCTTTAAGATATTGATTCTCTTTTTGGGTAAATACCCATAGACGATTAAAAAGAAAGTTGTATGGCACTGTAACGCATAAAGTTAAAATGGGAGCCAGATACGTAGAAAAATGTAAAACATCTACAAATAGCCACATACAAGTGATATTAATTACATATGAACTTCCATAGACAATGTAATATTTTAATACACTTTTTGAATCATAGATGTTACTTTTAAATACCCATTTATGATTTAGACAATATCCAAGGATTGAACTTAAGATATAGGCTATGGTAGTAGCTACAATATAATTAACATGTAGAAATATTAAGGGATAATAAATCACCCATGAACTACAAGTATTCATCACTCCCACGATTCCAAATTTTATAAATTGGAACAAGATTTCTATTCTTTTATTCATTGCAATCCCGCCATTTCATTTCTAAGTTTTCAGGCAAATCAAAATATTGTTGTAACCAGTAATCATAAGGGGCCTCATATGGTTGTGATGAACCAAAAAGACTATTAGGAACTTTGCATAAATCAATGGTTTGATTTTTTTGATATATTTGATAATGCTCTAATCGATTGTAGTTCTCGTTATTTGTAGCATAATTCTTTTCATATCCTCGATAAATATATATATAGTTTATTGCTCCATAATAAGTACACATGGCCAGTAATAGAATCACTAGAGTTTTAGAAGTTGGATTTTCTTTTAATAAATCATATCCCATCACAATGATAATAATAAATAGGATCATAGAACATGGAAGCATGGAACGTTCTATCATATAAGGTGCCATTAATAAGCACGCAACAGAGCAAAAGGCAGAGATTGGGAATGCAAGCATTTTAAGATTGTTTTTCTCCTTATAATATAGAACAAAAGTAATCAACATACTCAGCAAAACGATTCCTCCACATATTGTAAGGATGATTCTATTGTCATATAGTTCTCTATCATACATAATAAATGCCACCATAAAACCAAATACTAAAAAATACGTCCATTTGACTTTATTTTTATTCTTTATGATATAGATTCCTAAGAAAATAGATAGCAGTGCAATAACAATCATAATATAAATATTTGTTTTTACTTTAAAGAGTAAATCCATTAGTTTTGGAATGTTACTTATGAGTTTTAATGGGAATGATTTCTGAGCAAATTCAACATTACTGTCCATTCTTACCCAATTGCCTGGTGCAAAGAATAACACGGCATAGATTATAATTGCAAAAATCATAGAAAATAAGTCATATTTTAAATATTTTTTTCTATCTTTAAAATGATCAAAGATGATGTAGAAAAATAAAAATGAAATGTAGAGTACTCCTATCTGTTCTTGGGAGAAAAGTGCTAAAAAGATTAATACTGCTTCTATTACAATATATTTTCCATAGGAAACAGATTCATTCTTTTTAATTTTTTGGTTTGTTTTTAGGTAGTGATTGATTAATGCTAGTAATGGAAGCATCGACCAAATATAGAGAATTGAAGCTGAAGCCCAATAGTTCCCATGACGAACAATTGTGATATCATATAGTGAATATAATATCATCCATAGTATTGGAGTCATCCAGCTCTTTTTTTTGGTTAAAATCGTAACAATTGAACTGGAATAATAAATGATTCCCATGATAACAAATACCTGTACCATCATAAATAACTTAATTCCATTTTTAAGGAGCAACGAAGCAATCATCCCATAGAATACTCTTCCTCCAAAATGAAAATAAGTATAAATGGCACTTTCTAATAGTTGAGATATATTAAAATTTGTGCCAACAACATTTTCTATAGTTGAACTATAACTTAACGATGCATTTCCAAAATCATCAAAGTACATACTTACCACATTATGTTGTAAGAAAAGAACTAAAAAGATGACTCCATAAACTAATATATATGGAAGATAAGGTTTAATTTTTTTCATGCTCGGTTAACTCCTGCTCAATGATATATCTTGGCCTTTTTTTCGTTTCCATATAGATTTTTCCTAAATACTCTCCAATGATTCCAATACAGAAAATTTGAAATCCTCCAAAAAAGCTTACTAAAGTAACGATGGTTGTCCACCCTGCTACATTTCCATTTAAAAAATGGCCAATAACTACATAAATTAAGAATAAGAAACTGATAAAAGCAATCAAAAGTCCTGTGATTGTAATCATTCTTAATGGGGTCACACTAAAGGAAAGAATTCCTTCCATAGCAAAATTGAGCATTTTTTTTAGAGGATATTTACTCACTCCAGCAAATCTTTCTTTTCTTTCGTATTCTACTGTTGTTGTTTTAAACCCAATTAAAGGAACAATTCCTCTTAAAAACAAATTTACTTCTTGATAGTTTTCTAATTCTTCTAAGGCTCTTTTACTCATTAAGCGATAATCGGCATGATTATAAACAATATCTACACCCATTTTTTTCATTATTTTATAATAAAGTTGAGCTGTATTTCTCTTAAAAAATGTGTCTTTTTTACGTGATGAACGGACGCCATAGACGATTTCATTTCCATCATTGTAAGCATCCACAAAATCATCTAGGACATCGATATCATCTTGTAAATCAGCGTCCATACTCACTACCATATCAGCATATTTTTTGGCTGTCATTAGTCCAGCTAATAATGCATTTTGATGTCCTCTGTTTCTCGAAAGTTTTAAACCACATATAAATGGGTTTTTCTTATTGTATTCTTCTATTAATTGCCAAGTCTTATCTTTTGATCCATCATTGACATACATGATCTTACTTTTCTCAGAAATGATCTTTTTCTCTATCATTTCTTTCATTTTTTTAGTTAGAACTTTTGTTGTTTGTTCTAATACTTCTTCTTCGTTATAACATGGTACAACCACGTATAAAATATTGTTTTTTTGCATTTTTACTCTCCCCTATATGAATTATAGATTTACGTTTTTAGTATAACATAATGATATGTAAATATCAAATATTGGAAAAATGGAAAATTTTTTTCTGAAGTGCAACAAAGTGACATTGAAAAAGACATATAAATATATTACACTTATATAAGCAAAAAATAGAAAGGTGTAATAATTATATGTCTAAAGAAAATTATAAAGAAAAAAATCATAAAAATCA
>JAFUYX010000053.1 GCA_017476885.1 Bacilli bacterium
AGATAACTTCTCAAGAGTAGATACTTTAGTGACCAATGGATTAGTACCTGTCTATAATAAAGGATTAAAGAATGGATTAAATATCTTATTCCAAGAAGAATTTGAGGTCATAGAAGAAAGTGGAGTACTAAAAGTAAGACAAAATAGTAGTTCAACATCTTATCCAAAATATACGTTCTATCTAGTTTATAATTATAAGAATAATGGAAATCAAAATAATCAAATGGGACAAACATTTAACGGAACTATTTCAGGAAGACTAGTGAAAGAACTGAGTGGAGCAGGAGTGATTGCTAAACTAGCAGGAAATGCCCCAAGAAATAGTACAGCACTGATAGATAATGGAGAAGTACTAGATGGAGAAGAAGTGGTTTGTACCAATACTCTAGCTTATGACGATTTTGGAAATCTAAGATATGTCGGAGAGAACCCATGTAACTATGTCACATTTAATGGAGAAGTCCCAACTCTAAGCGACGCCTATCAAGCATACTTAGATGGAACAATAACTGACTATGCAGGAGATTTTGATAGTGAAGAAGAATGTCTTGAAGATATCGACTCATGGGTAAAAGACGATTTAGGTATAGATTCTTTATCCTGTACATTAAATAGTAGTACAAATAAATATGAGGTAACAGGACAAGGATATTTAAAGAAGATAGGAAAACAAACAAGTGAAGAGTCCTGCCTTCAGGCAGTAGATGACTATTATATAGATACCACAGTAGATGCGGTTACCTGTAAAAAGAATGGAACGATGATAGCTGGAGGCTGGAGAATTATCGGAGTCTTTGATAATCAAATCAAACTTATCAGAAATGAATCTATAGGTAAGTATTCTTGGGATACCAGTGAATCCATTATTAATGGTGGATATGGAATCAATCAATGGGGAGAGTCGGGAACGTATACTGGAGCAGACCTCATGAAACTACTTAACCCAGGGTTTGATACGAATCTAGCAGAAGATGCTTCAGGCAATGCAATAACAGGTACATATGTCAATAATAGTTTATATTGGAATAAACAATCAGGAAATTGTTATAATAAATTTAAGAATGCCTATACCACCTGTGATTTTAGTGCAACAGGACTTACAGAAAGTGCTAAAACAATGATAGATAAACATACATGGAACTTAGGAAGTCAAGGTGAAAATGATGTCTGGACAAGTGGAAATGGACTCGGACTTTCTAAGAAGTTTTATGAATATGAGAGAAGTAATAATACAGGAAAGAAATGTACATCAGGAAAAAATTGCAACGACGCCGTAAATAGAACGACAACTTGGGAAGGATATGTAGGACTCATGTCACCAAGTGACTATGGGTACGCTGTAGGAGGGGAAGAAAGAGCAAATTGTCTAGCAAATACAAATTTAAGCAATTATGATAATAACACTTGTTCCCTAAACGATTGGTTATTTAATTCAAATTGGCAATGGACATTGTCGCCGAGTGTGCATTCCTCCCATGCTGACATTGTGTTCCGTGTCGATTCGTTTGGGAGTGTCTACAGCAACAATGCGACCTATAATAATGCGGTTCGCCCGGCCTTGTTTCTGATACCCTCTATCGAAATTTCAGGGGAAGGAACACCAAGTGCCCCATTCACTTTGAGTGTTGAATGAGAAACAATATAATCTAATGTGAATAAGAGTACATTAGATTTTTTATTGTCTTAGATTCCCTTGTATTTAGATAGGAAAAATGATAAAATCTATAACGAATTAAGTACCAAAAAAGGAGAGAGAACTATGTTTGAATTAGTATCAAAATATCAACCGAGTGGTGACCAACCCAAAGCCATTGAAGAATTAGTAAATAACATTAACGAAGGAAAAAAAGAACAAGTCTTACTAGGCGCTACTGGAACAGGAAAAACATTTACCATCGCTAATGTCATTGCTAAGTGCAACAAACCAACCTTAATCTTAGAACCCAATAAAACCCTAGCAGGTCAATTCTATGCTGAGATGAAAGAACTATTTCCCAACAATCATGTCGAATACTTTATTAGTTTTTATGATTACTATCAACCAGAAGCCTATGTTCCATCCTCTGATACTTACATTGAAAAAGATTCTTCAATTAATGATGAAATTGATGAACTAAGAAATGCGGCCACAGCATCCCTCATTAATCACAGAGATACGATTGTCGTGGCCTCAGTCTCTTGTATCTATGGAATTGGAGAAAAAGAAGACTACATGAAAAAAATGTTATTCTTATCCATCGGAGATACTTGGAATCGAAATGACTTATTAAATCGTTTGATTGATATGAACTACGAAAGAAACGAAATTGATTTTCATCGTGGAACATTCAGAGCCAAAGGAGATATCATTGATATCATCCCGGCAAGTGAAAGGGCAAGTGGAATTAGAATTGAATTATTTGGAGATGAGATTGATGCCATTCGAAGATTTGATCCCTTAACAGGTTCGATTACAAAGACCATTAAATCCATTCGAATAGCTCCAGCAACACTCTTTGTTACAAACGAAGAAAAACTAGAAGAAGCCATATCAAGAATCAAAAAAGAGATGGAGAGTCGTTGTGAAGAACTAAAAGGTCAAAATAAACTTGTTGAAGAACAAAGATTAAGAGAAAGAACCAACTACGATATGGAGATGCTAAAAGAAACCGGATATTGTAATGGGATTGAGAACTATTCTAGACACTTAGCTTTAAGAGGAGAAGGAGAAACGCCAAGTACACTTCTTAGTTTCTTTCCTGATGATTTTTTATTAGTCGTAGATGAATCTCACGTCATGTTACCACAGGTAAGAGGAATGTATAATGGAGATAGACAAAGAAAACAAACTCTAGTCGATTATGGGTTCCGTCTTCCAAGTGCCCTAGATAATAGACCTTTAAAATTTAATGAATTTGAAGAGAAAATTAACCAAGTTATTTATGTATCTGCCACCCCTGGAGATTACGAACTTTCTCATGTAGAAAAAGTTACTGAACAAATCATTAGACCAACAGGGCTTCTAGATCCATTAATAGAGGTTCGAAAAACAGAAGGTCAAATTGATGATATCTTAGCAGAAGTTAGAGACCGAATAGAAAAAAAAGAAAGAGTCTTAATTACTACTTTAACCATTCGGATGTCTGAAGAACTTACCAATTACTTAAAAGAGTTAAACATCAAAGTGGCTTATCTTCATAGTGAAGTAAAATCACTAGAACGATTAAAAATCATCCATGATTTAAGAGCCGGAGTGTATGATGTATTGGTAGGAATTAATCTACTAAGAGAAGGATTAGACATTCCAGAGGTCAGTTTGATTTGTATCTTGGATGCAGACAAACAAGGATTCTTAAGAAATGAAAGAAGTTTAATTCAAACGATTGGAAGAGCCGCTAGAAACGCCCAAGGAAAAGTTATCATGTATGCCGATGAAATCACTGAAGCAATGGACAAATCGATGAAAGAAACCGCAAGAAGAAGAAGCATTCAAGAAGCTTATAACCAAGAACATGGAATCATCCCAAAAACCATTGAAAAACCAATCTCAGAAGTGGTTACCATCGAAGTCAAAGACACCAATAAAAAACAGAAGATTTGGACCAAGAAAGAAAAAGAACAAGAAATAGAAAGAATTGAGGCTCAAATGAAGGAAGCAGCGAAAAACTTAGACTTTGAACGTGCTATGGAACTACGTGATATTTTATTTGAACTCAAGAGTGAATAAAGATATAATAAAGACATAGGAGGTTTGAAAAATGAAAGGAATTATTTTAGCCGGAGGAAGTGGAACAAGATTGTATCCTATTACTATGGCAACATCAAAGCAACTATTACCAGTCTATGATAAACCAATGATATATTATCCCTTATCCACATTGATGATGGCTGGAATTCAAGATATTTTATTAATAACGACTGAAGAAGATCAAAACAACTTTAAAAGATTACTTGGGGATGGAGAAAGACTAGGGGTGCATTTATCTTATGTAGTCCAACGCGTCCCAAATGGACTTGCTCAAGCATTTGTTTTAGGAGAAGAATTCATAGGAAAAGATCCCTGTGCCATGGTTCTAGGAGACAACATCTTTTATGGAGCAGGACTAGAAGAGAAACTTAAAAAAGCCAAGCAAAATGCTTTTGAAGGGAATGCAACCATCTTTGGCTATCAAGTAAGAGACCCAAAAAGGTTTGGAATCTTAGAATTTGATAAGAACAACAATATCATAGGAGTCGAAGAAAAACCAGAACATCCTAAGAGTGACTATGCGATTACAGGACTTTATTTTTATCCAAAAGGAGTCAGTGAGATGGCTAAACAAGTTCCATTATCTGCTCGGAAAGAATACGAAATAACAGATTTAAATCGAATGTATTTAAAGTCCTTAAAGTTAAAAGCAGAACTTTTAAAAAGAGGATATACTTGGTTTGATACAGGAACATTCGAAAGCATGAGTGAAGCATCCAACATGATTAAATCGATGGAAACTCAAGGAAATCGAATCATCGCTTGTCCCGAAGAAATTGCTTTTGAACAAGGTTGGTTAAGCGAAGAGACTATCAATAAAATTCTAGAGAAGAAACCTAAAAATACCTATGGAGAATACTTAGAAAGAGTACTTAAGAAAAAATAGAAAGGAAGGTATGAAAATGAGTTCAACCTACATATTTGGACATCGTAACCCTGATACAGATACTGTTTGTTCAGCCATTGCTTTGTCCTATTTAAAAAATCAAATGGGAGAGAATACCATTCCCAAAGTACTTGGGCATATCAATGAAGAAACAAGATATGCACTGGATTACTTTCATATTAAAGAACCAGATTATTTAAATAACGTCAAAGTTCAGTTAAGAAATGTTCATTACAAAAAAGGAGTTATGATAAGGGAGACAGCTTCGATTAAAGAAGTAGTAGACTACATGTTAGCAAAAAGTTTAACCGCTCTTCCAGTAGTAGATGAAAAAAAACATTTAGTAAGTTTAATTACACTAAAAGAAATTGCCATGCTATTTATTGAAAATCCATTAGATAGACTAACAACCAGTTATCAGCATATCTTAGATTCTTTAAATGGAAAAGAAATCTTACGATTTCAAGAAGAATTTGATGGAGAACTTTTGGCCGGAAGTTATCAAAGCCAAACTTTCATTGAACAGACAAACTTAAATAAAAATCATATCTTAATAGTTGGAGATCGTTACAAAGTCATCAAACATGGGATTGAATCAGGAGTTGCTTTAATCATTCTAACAAACAAAGGAGAATTAGATAAAGAACTTCTAGAATTAGCAAGAAAGAAAAGAGTCAGTATCATAGCAAGTTCTTATGATACTTATCGTACTTGCAATCAAATTGCTTTATCTAGTTATGTCAGTACGATTTTAATCAATAAAAGACCATCTGTAGTCAATGAACTAGATTACTTAAGTGATTTTATTACGGAAGCAACCAAACTAGGATTTACAAATTATCCGATTCTAAATCGAAAAAATGAATGTTTAGGACTAATTCGTATGCCAGACATTGGACATTACGAAAAGAAAAAAGTTATTTTAGTCGATCACAACAATCTAGAACAAAGTGTCCCTGGAATTGAAGAAGCAGAAATTGTAGAGATTATCGATCATCACAATCTAGGAGCCATTGGAACCTCTACACCAATTAACTTTAGATGTATGCCAGTAGGTTGTACTTCTACCATTCTTTATGGTTTATTCAAAGAGAATAACATTTCTATTCCAAAAGAAATTGCTGGAATCATGTTATCCGCGATTCTATCCGATACCTTAATCTTAAAAAGTCCAACAACGACCTATTTAGACAAAGAAGCCGTAGAAAATCTAGCCAAAATAGCTGAAGTAGACTATAAAAATTATGGGTATCAAATGTTAAAAGCAGGAAGTTCCATTAAAGGTAAAACCATAGAAGATATTATTTATCAAGATTATAAAACCTATAAAGTAGGAACAGAGAGTTTAGGAATCTCTCAAGTTATTACCATGGATTTTGAGGAACTAAAACCACAGTTACAAGAGCTAGTAGAAGAATTAAATCAAATAGCAAAAGTCAATTTATCCACCGTAACTTTATTTGTCACAGACATCGTCAAAAATGGTTCTTATGTTTTATATAATGATTCAGCAAAACACATGATTGAAGATAGTTTTGATTTAAATGAAGTAGAAGAGGGTACCTTCTTAAATGGAATGGTTTCAAGAAAAAAACAAATCTTACCTGCCATTATGGAAGTACTAGGAAAGAAATAAGGAGTAGTAAAATACTCTTTTTTTGGTTATAATAATGTTTAAGGAGAGTGTATATGAAAGCAATTATAACAGGAGCCTCATCAGGCATTGGCAAAGATATGGCAAGGTACCTAGGTACTCTTGGTTATGATTTAGTCCTTGTTGCAAGAAGGGAAGAGAGATTAAAAGAATTAAAGAAAGAACTAAAAACGAAAGTTGAAATCGTTCCCTTAGATTTAGGAAAGAAAGAATCTTGTTATGAACTATACGAGAAATATCAAAGGGAGCAAATTGATATATTTATTAACAATGCTGGATTTGGCTTGTTTGGTGATTTTTTAGAAACGGATTTAGATAGAGAATTAGAAATGATTGGTGTAAATGTGATTGCTTTACATATTTTAACAAAACTCTTTGTTCAAAAAATGGATAAACAAAAGTTTGGATACATTCTAAATGTCTGTTCCAGTGCTGGTTTTTTAGCAGGACCAAGATTATCCACTTATTACGCCACCAAAAATTATGCCTTAAAATTAACCATGGCTATCTATCATGAATTAAAAAGAAGAAAAAGCAATGTTGTTATCTCTGCACTATGTCCTGGACCAGTAGATACAGAGTTTAATAAAGTAGCACAAGGAAAATTCAAAATAGCAGGTGCTAGTAGTGAGTATGTAGCAAAGTATGCTATAGATAAACTTCTTCAAAAAAAACTATTCATCATTCCAAAACTGAGTGTCAAACTAGCCATCTTTGCTTCTCGCTTTACACCTTACAAAGCATTATTAAGCATCACAGATAAAATCCAATATAGGAAAAACAGGTAACCTATGAAAGCATGTTATTGCCCAAGTTGTGGTACAATTAACAATCCAAAGAATAAAAGATGTATGAAATGTGATTCTAAACTAAGACCCTATGATAAAGATTTTATTAAAATTATATATGACCAAGTAGAAGGAGATATCAGGGGTGGAATCGTATCCTCTATTTTAGCTTTCTTACAAGCTCATACCTATGGAGTAGCCTTATCCATAACTTTAATCGCAGTTATAGTTCCAAACATCGTTCTTGCAAGTAGACAAACAAATGTAGTGGATAAAAAACCAGAGATACTCTTAAAAAATCAATGTGTTTCTAAAAAATTTGAACAGATTTATTCTTACGTTTACGAAACAGAAGAAGAATGTCAAAATAAAGGGTACAATGCCTTCTATGAAATAGCAGATCACGTCAATGAAAATGTATTTACATTTGGATGTGAAAAAATCGTTGATGAATGTGGTGATACTTGGTATGGAGTGTACTACAACATCTATGGCTCTGTAGAAGAGCAAATAAAGAAAGTATACTACTAAAGAATCACTTATGATATTGTAATATCCCATAAGTACAGGAAATAGGGTCTTGAAAAACCGATAATTTGGGTGGATAAAAAGTAAATAAAGTAAAGGAAAAGAAGAGTAAGAAAAAGAAGAGCAAAGAAAGAGAAAAAGGAAAGAAGATTTCATTTTGATAAAAAATAGAGATGAGAAATTGACCTAAGAGAATCGTTGTGATATAAAGAAGAATATTGATAACAGCAAAATTTTGGCCAATGATTCCTGAGTACGTATAAAAAGAGACGAGTAAAAAGAGAATAGAAATCAGAATTCCAGAGATTCTTGCTTGAAAATACTTTTTATTAAAATGAAAGAAAAAAGGAATCAGCATAGGATAGTAAATGAGTTTCAGATGTTCCCATATACTTTCATTAACAGGACATAAAATACCAACAAGAACATTGTGATTGCTCCATTCATATAAAAAATGAGAAAGAAACCCAACAACAAGAACTAGAAATGTGGAAATCATTTCTTTTTTATCATTCATAAACTCACCTTAATTTCTATTAAATGAAGAAGAGTAACAAAATATTCTTATATTTTTCTTTTTTTATGGTAAAATAAGTAATGTTGTAAATGAGGTGTTGAAAAATGGATAAAATCATTGTTACTGGTGCAAGAGAAAACAACTTAAAAAATGTGAGTATTGAGATTCCGAAGAATAAATTAACTGTTTTTACTGGTGTTTCTGGTTCAGGAAAATCAAGTCTTGCTTTTGACACCATTTTTGCCGAAGGACAAAGAAGATATGTAGAAAGCCTATCTGCTTATGCCCGTCAATTTATTGGGGGAGTAGAAAAACCAGATGTCGATAGCATTGAGGGATTATCTCCAAGTATTTCCATTGATCAAAAAACAACGAATAATAACCCAAGAAGTACGGTTGGAACAGTCACCGAAATCTATGATTTTTTAAGGTTACTATTCTCTCGTATTGGAGTTCCTTATTGTATCAATCACCATATTCCAATTACTTCTCAAAGTATTGAAGAGATGACCAACAAAATCATGGAATTAGAAGGGGCTAAAGTAGAAATTATGGCTCCTATCGTCCATGGAGAGAAAGGAACCCATAAAGACTTATTTGATGATCTTAGAAAAGAAGGATACTCCAGAGTCCGAGTCAATGGAGAACAAAAACTCTTAGAAGAAGAGATTACTCTTGAGAAAAACAAAAAAGATAATATCGAAGTAATTGTAGATAGAGTTGTTATTAAAGAAAGTGAAAGAAGCAGAATTTTTGAATCCATCGAAACCAGTTGTAAACTAGCAAATGGAAAAGTTTTGTTTCATGTAATAGGGGATAAGGAAATCTTAATGTCAGAACACTATGCTTGTCCAGAATGTGACTTTTCTATTCCAGAACTAGAACCTAGATTGTTTTCATTCAATAGTCCTTATGGAGCATGCCCAGAATGTAAAGGACTTGGAACAAAACTAAAAATCAGTGAAGACTTAATCATGCCCGATAAAGATTTAAGAATTTGTGATGATGCCTTCAAAGGATTTAACCTAGATAATAATTCTAATTATCAACTGATGGAAGCTCTATGTAAGAAATATAAGATTCCAACAGATGTACCCTTAAAAGATTTAAAAAAAGAACAATTAAATATCTTACTGTATGGAACAAAAGGGGAGAATCTAAAATTTACATATCATGCAAGAACTGGTAACTCATGGATTAGTAATGAACCATTTATAGGAATCGTGCCAACTTTAGAGAGAAGACAAAAAGAAACCTCTTCAGATTGGATAAGAGATTGGTTAGAAACCTTCATGATTGAACTCCCTTGTGAAGTATGTCACGGAACCCGTCTTCAGGATAGTGTCTTATCCATCTATATTGGTAAGAAAAATATTTATGATATGACTAGAATGAGCATCAAAGAACTAAGAGACTTCTTAAGAAACTTAAAATTAAACAAAGAACAAGAAAAGATTGCAAGATTATTATTAAAAGAAATTGACAATCGTTTGACATTTTTAGTAGACGTAGGATTAGACTACTTGACACTAGATCGAAGAGCAGGAACCTTGTCCGGTGGAGAAGCACAACGAATCAGACTTGCAACTCAAATAGGAAGCAAACTATCAGGCGTCTTATATGTCCTAGATGAACCATCCATTGGACTTCATCAAAAAGATAACGAAAAACTCATTAAATCTTTACAAGAAATGAGAGACTTAGGAAATACCTTAATTGTTGTTGAACACGATGAGGATACCATGAGGGCAGCGGACTACCTAGTAGAAGTAGGACCTGGTGCTGGAGTAGAAGGTGGGCGTATTGTTGCCTCAGGAACTCCAGAAGAAGTTATGAAAAACGAGACTAGTTTAACGGGAAGATATCTAAGTGGTAAAGAGAGTATTCCTGTTCCTAAAAAAAGAAGAAAAGGAAATGGTTTGTTCCTTGAAGTCAAAGGGGCTAAAGAAAATAACTTAAAAAATATCAATGTGAAATTTCCGCTAGGAAAGTTCATTGCTGTCACAGGAGTATCGGGTTCAGGAAAATCCTCCTTAGTAAATGAAATCTTAGCCAAGACTTTACAAAGAGATGTTAATAGAGCAAAACTCATTACAGGAAATTGTAAAGAGATTAAAGGAATTGAAAACGTCGATAAAGTCGTAGTCATCGACCAAGACCCAATCGGAAGAACACCACGTTCAAACCCAGCTACCTATGTAGGCGTATTTGATGATATCAGAGACGTCTTTGCTTCCACCAAAGAAGCCAAAATGCATGGCTATGACAAAGGAAGATTTTCCTTTAACGTCAAAGGTGGAAGATGTGAGGCTTGCTGGGGGGATGGACTCAAAAAAATCGAAATGCACTTCTTACCGGATGTATACGTCCCTTGTGATGTTTGTCATGGGAAAAGATACAACAAAGAAACCCTTGCGATTACCTTCAAAGGAAAAAATATTTCAGAGGTTTTAAATATGAGAGTATCAGAGGCAGTGGAGTTCTTCGCTTCTGTTCCTAAAATCAAAAGAAAATTAGATATGTTAATGGACGTTGGACTATCCTATATTACTCTAGGACAATCCGCGACAACCTTATCTGGTGGGGAAGCGGGAAGAGTCAAACTATCAAAAGAACTTCAAAAAAGACCAACGGGGAAAAGTGTCTTTATCTTAGATGAACCAACGACAGGTCTTCATAGCGAAGATATCAAAAAATTGTTGCAAATATTAAATCGAATTGTAGATAATGGAGATACCGTGATTGTCATAGAACACAACATGGATGTCATCAAAGTAGCAGATTACATCATAGACTTAGGACCAGATGGGGGAGTTGCTGGAGGAGAGATTGTAGCAACAGGAACCCCAGAACAAATTGCCAAATGTGAGAAATCCTATACAGGAGAATGGTTAAAGAAATACTTGAAAAAATAGGATTTCTTTTTTTATGAAATACGATAAATAAGAACTGTAGTCAATGAAACAAGGTTAATATAGTATTCTTTTCTATTTTATGTTATAATTACTTATAGAGTAAGGATGTGAAAACATGAACCCAGTATTCTTAAGTTTTGGTGGTTTTGAAATCAAATGGTATTCGGTGTTATTACTAGTGGGAGTATCTCTTGGAATTATGTTATTCATGAAAGAAGGAAAAAAACATGGATATCAATCAGAACTCTTGTTTAATCTATGCTTTTGGACTGTTATCTTTGCCTTTCTAGGAGCAAGAACTTATTATGTCATCTTCAATTGGAATATCTATTCAAAAGATCCTGTTAGTATATTTAAAATATGGGAAGGGGGACTGGCCATTCACGGAGGAATCATTGGAGGCTTCTTAACCATTCTATATTATTGTCATAAATACAATATCAAAATGATTAAAATAGTAGATTATGTCATTCCTAGTTTATTTTTAGGACAAGCCATTGGAAGATGGGGAAACTACTTCAATCAAGAAGCTCATGGAGGAATTGTTGCCAAATCTGTTTTACAAAGTTATCATTTACCAGACTTTGTTATCGAAGGAATGAACATCAATGGAATCTATTATCACCCAACTTTTTTCTATGAATCAATGTGGTGTTTACTAGGCCTCATCATCGTCCTCTTACTAAGACATTATAAATATTTAAAAGCAGGAACTATCACATGCTTTTACCTCATGTGGTATAGCGTAGGAAGATTCTTTATAGAATCCATGAGAACCGATTCCTTAATGCTTGGAGGATTTAAAGTGGCTCAACTAGTATCTTGTATTTTATTTATAGTTGGATTATTTGGATTAATGATATTATCAAGAAAAGGAAAATTTGAAGACTTATATTCCGAATCCATTCGAGAAGAGATTCATTATTAGAGGTAAAAAATATGAAAGATATTACTAAAGTCTATATCGTGGTTGCTTCCTCTTTGATGTTACTGATAACTATAATTTATCAAGGAGTGTATGCTTATTTTGAAGCAGAAGTAATTCATGTTGGAGTAAGAAACACAAGTATTGCAACGAAGAACTTGAGTGACATTCAAATTATCGATGGAACTACTTCTTCTAGTGATTTGATGATACCAAAAGAGAGTGTGACTCAAACATTCCTAGTCAAAAATGAAAATGATATCAATTTATGCTTTAACTTAAATTGGAGTAATGTTATTAATACATTTGTAAATACCAGTGATTTACACGTTTCTTTAAGTGATGGAACAAATAATATACCATTAAGTCTTGATACATTCCCAACAACAAGTGCTACTTTAGCGAGTGGAATGAAGATTAATGCAAGTAGTACAAATAACTATACCTTAACTATTACATATACAAATACAGATTTAAACCAAATTGGAGATATGGGAAAGAAATTCTCGGGAAGAATTACAGGAGAAGTCGTAGAATTTCCGTGACCTCCAAATGAAGCAACTCTTATTAAACTACAAGAGTTAAATCCCGATATATAATTAAATGAGAGCATGAATGATAGTACAGGAACATGTCCAATCTATGATACAACAGCAAAAACAATAACTATTACGTCAGGTGAAGATAATGCCTCACTTCTTTGTGAAGCAGAAGATGACCTTGGAACAACCGATTACTATAGAGGAAATGTAACCAATAATTATGTATCATTTGCAGGATTCATCTGGAGAATTGTTCGTATTAATGGAGATGGAACCATGAACAGTCCATTTGCTGTATCTTATAATTAAAAAACATTTGTGAATCAAATGTTTTTTTTATGATTGCAATTTACTCTTTACAAAAGGTGTGAAGGTGTGCTAAGATGATATTGCAATGTAGTTTAAAATGATATTTATATTTCATAGTTCGACAATTTTTTCGCGTTCTTCGTGTTAAGGTAGGAACCATATTTTCTATTTTCAACAGGAAAGGAACGGGATTTAAATGAAAATTGAAGAAAGAAATATTATTTCACTCAGAAAAGATTTTATGTTTTCGATAATATTTAATAACGAAAGGAATATGAGTAAACTAGAACGCTTTATTGCTGGATACTATGGATTCTCTTACGAAGAGGTACATGGAAA
>JAFUYX010000054.1 GCA_017476885.1 Bacilli bacterium
CAAGGCCATTACTTATAGTACGAACTATATTGCAGGATTCTATGCAGATTCCCTAGATATGGGCAAAGATACCTATGTAAGTCCAGCTCAAAGTATAGTTGAAAAAGATGCCTCTTCAAAAATGTTCAAGAATAAACAAATAAGAAAGTATGGATGTACTAATCCAACCGTACCATTGCAATTAAAAGAGTCCAAAGTAGGAATGTTTCCAGTATATTTTCTTTCCATGTTAGATAAAACTGGAAAGAACATAAGCTATGCAGTCATTAATGGTCAAACAGGAAAAGTAGTAGCAGACTTACCAATTGATTTTAAAAAATACATTCTAGGTTCACTCATACTTACCGTTCCATTCTTTTTCCTATTAAATAGTTTCTTTGTATTTACTCCAACCGTAGTTCTAATATTCGGAATTATCTTAGGAGCCATCAGCTTATTTATTTCTTTATCACAACTAAAAGAACTAGAACTAAGAGAAAATGGTATAGAGAAACAAGAGCCAAATCAAAAAGAAAATTCCATTATTGAGACTATAATACCATATGTTTTCCTTCTTACATCCATTTTTGGACTCATACTTGGAATAACTATGAAAACAATTGTTGGTTTTATTTTATTTCTTTCTTTTTTTGGAGCTTCAGTTTATAGTAAAAATGCATTTATAAAAAGTCCAAAAAATAATCAAAAGACTACTGACCAAAAGAAAAAAACAGAGAAAAATAAGCCTATGATAAAGTACATTTTCAAACCAATCTTAGGAATTATCATGGGAATAGGAGTTCTTGTTATCAACTTTGTAAACGATATTTATTACTATGGAGCAGCTTTGGGTATTTTAGCACTCATCATTTGGAGTTTCTATGATTTAGTAGTAGAACACAACTTATTAACAAAAAATAAGCTTCCTCAATTAGAGAAAAGAGGAGGTAGAGAAAATGAATAAGAAAAAATTCCTTGCATTCTTGTGTCTCTTCTCATTATTTACTACTGTTCATGCCTTAGAATATAATAATACTAATACAAATTACAAAGCTTTAATTGACGATCAAGCAGATCTTTTAACAACATCTGAAGAGCAACAATTATTAGACGAAATAATTCCCTTAACAGAATTTGGGCATATTGTATTTCATTCGACAGATAAGAATTCATCTAATATAACAACATATGCCAATAACTATTATTATTCAAATTATCAAAATCAAAGTGGAACTATTGTTATCATAGATATGAGTACCCGAAAAATCTATATTGTATCTTCAGGTGCAAACTACAAGATTATTACGAAATCAAAAGCCGAGATTATCACCGACAATATTTACACCTATGCAAGTAATAAAGACTACTACAAATGTGCAAGTAAAGCTTTTGAACAAATATCTACTTTATTACACAATGGAAAAATCGCGGAGCCTATGAGATACATTAGTAATGGAGTTCTTGCTTTATCCTTTGCATTCCTAGTAAACTTCATCTTTGTATATTTCTATTCTAGAGTAAAAAATGCCTCTGTAGAAGAAATCATTTCTAAAAGCATCTCAAATGTAACTGTAGAAAACGTGAGAGCAACAAAGACTGGTCAAGATAGAGTCTATAGCCCAGTTGAATCTTCTAGTTCCTCTGGTGGAGGATCTTCTGGAGGAGGCGGTGGAGGCTTCTCTGGAGGTGGAGGAGGCCACAGTTTCTAAAGTTTAAGAATTAAATGTAAAAAAATTAAAAGTATGTAAATAGTAAATTAAAATAAAAAGGAGTAAAAAAAAGGATTATAATAGCCAATCTCAAGATAATACAAAATCAAAACAAACAAAAGGATAGTGAAAACTATCTTTTTTTTTTACTTTGTGCTATAATACGCCTTAGAAAAAGGGGTGGATACTCATGAATCATACTATTGCAGCCATATCTACAAATAATCTAGGAATAGGGGCTATCAATATCATTCGCTTAAGTGGGGATGAAGCAATTTCTATAGTAAGTGAAATATTTACAAATAAGAAATTTAAAAACGCTGATACTCATACCATTCATTATGGATATATCAAGGACAAAAATAAAGTTTTAGATGAAGTATTAGTGACTTTAATGAGAGCACCACGGACCTACACCAAAGAAGATATTGTTGAAATAAATTGTCATGGAGGGTATGCTTCTACAAACGCAATACTAGAATTACTTCTAAAAAAAGGAGCAGTACTAGCTGAACCAGGAGAATTTACCAAAAGAGCTTTCTTAAATGGAAGAATCAATCTTTTAGAAGCAGAATCCATTGAAGATTTAATAGAAGCAAAAAGTACATCAGCAAGTACGATGGCTTTAAATGGAGTAAGAGGAAAAACAACTAAACTTATCCAAGACTTAAGAGAAGATATGGTTCGCTTACTCTCTAATATCGAAGTAAATATTGACTATCCAGAATATCTTGATGAACTTCAAATTACGAAAGAAAATATTACACCTGTGTTATCAAGCATTAAAAAGAAACTTACTAAGATAGTAGAAGAAGCAGAGAATGGAAAATACATTAAAAATGGAATCCAAATCGCAATTATAGGAAGACCAAACGTCGGCAAATCTTCTTTATTAAATGCGTTACTTGAAGAAGAAAAAGCAATTGTAACCGATATTTCTGGAACAACAAGAGATATTGTAGAAGGATCAATTTTTTATAAAGGAATTGAATATCATTTCATCGATACAGCAGGAATCAGAGAAACAGAAGATATTGTGGAAAAAATAGGCGTTGAAAAAAGTAAAGAAATGATAGAAAAAGCAGATATTACAATTCTAGTATTCAATGCGAGTGAAGAGTTTACAAAGAGTGATAAAGAGTTATTAACTTTAATTCAAAATAAAAAAGCATTGATTTTTGTGAATAAAACAGATTTAGAAATCAAGTTATCCACACCAGATATGGATAAGACAATCATTTTAGGAAGTACATTAACGGGAAAAGGAATTGAAGAATTAAAAGAAGAAATACTAAAATCTTTAGCCCTAAACGACTTATCCACCAAGAACTTAACGTATTTATCGAATGCGAGACAAGTATCTCTAGCAAAATCTGCCTTAGATAGCATTGATAAAGTGATTCAAGCCAATCAAGAAAATATTCCCGTGGATATGCTCGCAATTGATATTAAAAGTGCATGGGAAGCTCTAGGAAACATCATTGGAGAATCTTATGATGATGAATTAGTAGATAACATATTTGCAAGATTTTGCTTAGGAAAGTAGGAAAGCTGATGGACGAGAAAATAACGAAGAAAAATTCAATTATATATAATCAACTATGGACATTAAAAGCGATTGAAGAAGGATACATAGAATTCCTACCATTTAAAAAATCTCATTTAAGTATCGGAGAACAAATCGAAAGAAAATATAACAAATATTTACCCATAGAATTTCCTAAACTAACGAGACATACTTCATTGTTATATGAACTAGAATGGATAAAAAAAGCCAAAATGGATGGAGTTCATATTCCAAAACCAAGCCTAAAGTATAATCGTGGAGAAATTTTAGCCCTTTTATATTTAAAAAAAGAAAGGTTAAATGCGAAAGGTAAACCAAAAAATGTATTAAAATTAAAAAAAGAAAAGAAGTGAATATATGAAATACGATATTATAGTAGTTGGAGGAGGACATGCTGGAATCGAAGCCAGTCACATCGCTGCTTTTAAAGGACACAAAACATTACTTGTGACCATGAATAAAAAAAATATTGGAGACATGCCATGCAATCCAAGTATTGGAGGAACAAGCAAAGGAGTCATCGTAAGAGAAGTCGATGCTCTAGGTGGACTCATGGGAAGAATTGCTGATATTTCCCATTTCCAAATCAAAATGTTAAACAACTCTAAAGGACCTGCCGTAAGAAGTTTAAGAGCTCAAGCAGATAAAGTGACCTATCCTAAGAACATGCTAAATGCCCTAGAAAATACAGAAAACTTAACCATTCTAGAGGCTATGGTTGAAGATTTAATCATAGAAGATTCTACGGTGAAAGGAGTTATCCTTGCAGATGGAACTAAAATTAATAGTAAAGCTGTAATCTTAACTACCGGAACCTACTTAAAAGCAAATATCTTAATTGGTTCGGAAAATACAGAAGGAGGACCTCATGGAGAGTCTAGAAGTAATTACTTAAGTGATAACTTAAAGAAATATGGCTTAACAATCCAAAGATTAAAAACAGGAACTCCTCAAAGAATTAAAGCAGACTCCATTGATTTTTCTAAGATGCAAGAAGAGGTAGGAGATAATGTCTATTGGACATTCTCTCATGATTATCCACCAGCTTATAAAATCAACGAACAACAAAAGTGTTACTTAGTGTATACCAATGAAAAAACTCATAAAGTCATCTTAGATAATCTTGATAAATCAGCAATGTATGGAGGATATGTAACAGGAGTAGGGCCAAGATACTGTCCAAGCATTGAAGACAAACTCGTTCGTTTTAAAGACAAAGAAAGACATCAATTGTTTTTAGAACCAGAAAGTCTATATTATGACGAATGGTACCTACAAGGATTTTCCACTTCTATGCCAAGAGACATTCAAGAGAGTATGGTTCATTCTCTAAGTGGACTAGAGCACGCGGTGATTTCAAAATATGCTTATGCTATTGAATACGACGCCATTGACCCATTACAAATTGATCCATCACTAGAAAATAAAGTCATAAAAAATTTATTTACAGCTGGCCAAATTAATGGAACCAGTGGATATGAAGAAGCAGCAGGTCAAGGAATCATTGCCGGTATTAATGCCTCATTAAAACTGGAGGAAAAAGAACCACTTATTCTAAAAAGAAATGATGCTTACATTGGGGTATTAATCGATGATTTAGTAACCAAAGGAACACAGGAACCTTATCGAATGTTAACTTCAAGAGCAGAGTTTAGACTCATTCTACGTCATGACAATGCGGACTTAAGATTACGAGAATATGCTCATGAAGTGGGATCGATTAGTGAAACACAATATCAAAACTATAAGAATAAAAAAGAAGATTTAATAAGAATAGACACATTCTTAAAAGAAACAAAATTAAAAATCACAGATGAAATCAAAGAAAAATTTGAAAAGAATCAGCTTCCTGTTCCTAGCAAAACTGAAACCCTATATGCTTTATTAAAGAGACCAGAAATCAATATCGATTTTTTAACAACATTAGTTGAAATTCCATTTTCTAAAGAGATTTTAAATGAAATAGAAATCTCCACCAAATATGAAGGGTATATTGCCAAGACCTACAAAGAAGTAGAGAAAATGAAAAAACTAGAAGAAAAGCAAATTCCAAAGGATATGGATTATAGTAAAGTAAGTAATCTAGCAAGTGAAGCAAGACAAAAACTAGAAAAAGTAAGACCAATTTCTCTAGGTCAAGCTACTCGCATCAGTGGAGTCAATCCAAGTGACATTGCCATCTTAAGTATATACCTAAAGAAGGAGTATGGAAGATGAATATAAATCAATTTCAAGAAGAAACAAGGAAGTTAGGAATTCAACTAAATCATACTCAATTCCATCAACTAGAGCAGTATGCCAATTTTCTTTTAGAATACAATGCCCATACCAATCTAACTGCAATCAAGTCGATAGAAGAAGTTTACTTAAAACATTTTTATGATTCTTTGACACTAAGTAAAATAGAGAGTTTTTCAAATCAAAAAATTTTAGACGTAGGAACAGGAGCAGGCTTTCCTGGACTTGTCCTAGCCATTGTTTACCCATCATTAAAAGTGACCTTACTAGATAGTAATAACAAGAAAACAACCTTCTTAAAGGAATGCGTAAGATTATTAAGCCTTACTAATGTTGAAGTGGTTACCTCTAGAGCAGAAGAATACACTAGAGTCCATCGTGAAGAATTTGATATCGTAACTTCTCGCGCGGTAGCAAGTTTAAGAATATTACTGGAATTAAATATTCCATCTCTAAAAGTAGGAGGGTCCTTTCTTGCTATGAAAGGGAATGCCAAAGAAGAATTAGAAGAATCCAAAAATACATTAAAAAAACTATCTTCCAGAATAGAAGAACAACTAGAATTTGAATTACCTCTAGATGCAGGGCATAGAACTCTTTTAAAAATAGAAAAAGAA
>JAFUYX010000055.1 GCA_017476885.1 Bacilli bacterium
ATAAATACATTAATGAACGAAGAAGAAGCACAAGATTTAATAAAACAAGTAATAGAATTGAGTGGAGATGAGTCAATGATAACATTAGATAGTGAGTATACGGATGAAGAAATCGAATACTATACATTCATGGCAGAGAAAGAAGAACTAGCAGAAGAAAGAAAAACTGTAAGAGAAGAAAGAAAAGCAGTGAGAGAGCAAATCGAAAATGCCAAAAAAGAACATGAAAGAATAAAAAAAGAACAAGAGAGCATCAAACAAGAAAAGGATAGTATCAAACAAGAAAAGGATAGTATCAAACAAGAAAAGGATAGTATCAAACAAGAAAAGGATAGTTTTGAGAAAAAGAAGAAAAGTTTCATAGATAAGCTTATGAAAATGGGAGTGAATCAAAAAGATATCGCTAGTTTGATGTAAAATAATTATAGAAAATAAGCAAATGAAAGTTGTCACTTTTAAGTCAAGTGACTTCTTTTTTTTATAATTATTTGTTATAATAAATAACACAGAAAGTTAGGAGTATTGAAATGAACAATAAAGAAATGTTAGCCTCAACTCTTGGAGTGAAAGTGACTCAAGTAGAAGCGGTTTTAAAACTATTAAGCGAAGGTGCAACGATTCCATTTATCGCTAGATATAGAAAAGAAGCAACCGGTTCTCTAGATGAAGAACAAATTAGAAGTATTGAAAAAGAATATACTTATTTAGAAAACTTATTAAAAAGAAAAGAAGATGTTATTCGCTTAATTGAAGAAAAAGGACTGATGACAGAGGATTTAAAAACTCAAATTATGGCTTGTCAGAAATTAACCGATGTCGAAGATTTATATAGGCCATATAAAGAAAAGAAAAAAACAAAAGCCACCGAAGCCATTGCAGCAGGACTAGAACCATTAGCCAAAAAAATCATGTCTTTTCCAGAAACAGGAGATATCAATGCTTTAGCAAGTGGATATAATATGGAAGTGGAGAAAGCTTTGGAAGGGGCCAAATACATCATTGCTGAATGGATTTCAGATCATGCGGGAACAAGAAAGTCGATTAAAAATGAAATCTTCAATTACGGGAATATTACAAGTAAAATCAAGAAAAATGCCATAGATGAGAAAAAGACTTATCAGATGTACTATGAATTTAGTGAAAGAATAAAGTATGCCAAACATTTTCATATTCTTGCTATGAATAGGGGAGAAGATGAAAAAATACTAAGTGTTAGTTTAGACTTTGATAAAGACCGAATCTATGAATACCAAAAGAAAAAATGGATTAAAAAAGAGAATTCTTTTGTTTCTAAATATGTAGAAGAAGCCTTAGAAGATTCCTTAAAAAGACTGATTTATCCAAGCGTCGAAAGAGAAATTCGCTCTGAACTAACTAGTGATGCGGAAAACAAAGCCATTCACACCTTCCAAGATAATCTAGAACACTTATTAATGACCAAACCGATAAAAAATAAAGTAGTGTTAGGATTTGATCCGGCTTTTCGAACAGGGTGTAAACTTGCCGTATTAAATCCGTATGGCGAGGTCTTAGAGATTGCCACCATCTATCCACATGAACCTAAAAATGAAAAAGAAAAAAGTGCTCAAGTATTAAAGTCGTTAATTGATAAATATCATGTTAATATTGTTGCCATTGGAAATGGAACTGCTTCAAGAGAATCAGAAGCTTTCGTAGCAAGTACCATAAAGGGGAGTGGAGTCTTATATAATTTGGTCAGTGAGGCTGGGGCAAGTGTGTATTCGGCAAGCCCTTTAGCAATCTCAGAGTTTCCAGATTTAACGGTTGAAAAAAGAAGTGCCATCTCCATTGGTAGAAGAATTCAAGATCCATTATCAGAATTAGTCAAGATAGACCCTAAAAGTATTGGAGTAGGAGAATATCAACATGATGTCAATCAAAAAGAATTGGGAGAAGCGCTAGACTTTACAGTTTCTAAAATTGTCAATGAGATTGGTGTCAATATTAATACCGCATCTTCTTCTATTCTAAAATACATTTCGGGATTAACCAAAAAAGCCATCGATAGTATTCTATCATTTAGGAGTAAAAGTCCGTTTACTTCTCGGGAACAAGTGAAGAAACTCCCAGGATTTTCCGATAAAGTATTTGAACAAGCCATCGGTTTCTTAAGAATTGTGGATGGAAAAAATGCTTTAGACAAAACAAGAATTCATCCAGAGTCTTATGAAATTACAAATAGGTTTTTACAAGAATTAAACCTTAACATCAATGACATAGGTACTGAGGACTTTACAAAACAACTTGAAAAATGTGATGTCAAGAAACTAGCAATAAAACTAGGGTGTGATGAGTACACTTTACAAGATATTAAAGAGGAACTTCTTCATCCAGGACAGGACTATCGTGATGCCCTAGATGATGTTATATTGAAAAGTGATGTTTTAAGCATCAAAGACTTAAAACTAGGAATGGAACTTCAAGGAACGATTAGAAACGTCACTAGTTTTGGTGCATTCGTCGATATTGGGCTTCATGATGATGGGCTTATCCACATTTCGAAGATGTCTCATCAATTTGTTTCCAATCCAAGTGATATTGTATCTGTAGGAGACATCGTTACTGTCTATGTATGTGGTATAGACTTAGATAAAGAAAAAGTACAATTATCACTTATAAAAGATTACTAGGTTTGTAAGGGGGAGTTTAAAATGAAATCAGAACGAAGTGTAATTAGAAAAGCAGTTCATGTAGGAAAACTTTTTGCTACAGATGAACTATATCTTTCTCCCAAAAATGGCAATAGCAAAGAACAAGATTATATCATCCGAGATATGAAACCTTGCCGAAGTATTTTGTTTGTAATTGATAAAAAAGGATTTGCAAGAGACATTTTATATGATTCTCCAAGATATCCTATTTTAGGAGTCACAAAGGATGAATACTGTCTCACCGAAAGAGGGCAAGAGAAAGTAATCGTTTGTTCCAAATGGAGTTTGGAAAAATTACTAGAAGCACTAGGATACAATCAAATACTTACCCATAAAGACATTCAAAAAATCAGAAAGAATTTATTTGATTGTCTAGGAAGCGAACGATTAAAAATGTTTTCTAGGGTACCATTTGAAGAGTATCGGGAATGTATACAAATGAATAGAGACAAAAGTCTTGTCGAGGCATTTTTATCAAAATCAAATCCAAATTCATTTAATCCAAAAGAGGGACGAATCTTAAAAAGAAAGAAATAGTTCTCTTTTTGTTTGAAGAAATCAAATTTAGGAAATACTATAGTTGAGATGTCTCTCAAAAAAAGGTATAATAAAAATACAAGAAAGTGAAGTGGAATTATGTGTGGAATTGCAGGAATTATAGGAAAAGATAAAAACAATAAAAAATATATCAAAAAGATGTGTGATCGAATCGCTCATCGAGGACCAGATGATGAAAACTACTATATCGGAAAAAATGTAGCCTTAGGACATCGTAGACTATCCATCATTGACATATCCGGTGGAATTCAGCCAATGTTTTCAAATGATAAAAGATACGTAGTGGTCTTCAACGGAGAAATCTATAACTACCAAGAATTAAAAGAAGAACTAAATGATTATGATTATCAAACCAAATCGGATACAGAAGTCCTATTATCTGGATATATCCAATGGGGAAGTGACCTTCCAAAACACTTAAGAGGAATGTTTGCCTTTGCAATCTATGATACCAAAGAAGACACTTTATTCGCAGCAAGAGATCCATTTGGAATTAAACCATTCTATTACTATCAAACAGAAGAGACCTTCTTGTTTGCTTCTGAAATCAAAGAATTTCTAGAGCATCCTGCTTTTGAAAAAAAATTCAATCAAAAAATTTTACCAAGTTACCTATCTTTTTCTTTTACTCCTACCACAGAGACATTTTTTGAAGGAGTCTATCGCTTAGATGCAGGTTCATATTTAACTTACAAAGATAAACACTTAGAAATAAAAAAGTACTATAAACTAGAATTCCCAATAGAAAAAAAAGACTACGAAGAAACGGTAGACAAAATCGAAGAAGTCATGAAAGATTCCGTAAATCATCATATGATTAGTGATGTGGAAGTAGGTTCATTCTTATCTTCAGGAATAGACTCTTCCTATCTAGTTTGTCTAGCTAAACCAAACAAAACCTATACTGTGGGATATGACATCCCTCGATATGACGAAACAAATTATGCCAAAGATTTAGCAGAAAAAATAGGAATTGAGAATAAGAATAAAAAAATTAGTAAAACAGAGTATATGGAGGCTCTAGATAAAGTCATATACCATATGGACGAACCAGCTTCTGATCCCGCTGTCGTGGCGCTTTACTTTGTTTCTCAACTGGCTAGCAAAGATGTCAAAGTTGTCTTATCTGGAGAAGGAGCCGATGAATTCTTTGGAGGGTATAACTATTATAGAGAAGAAGTAGACTTTGCGTTTTACAATAAAATTCCATTCCTAATCCGCCATGGAATCTCTAAAATCTGTTCCTTATTTCCAAGCGTAAGAGGAATCAATTTCTTAGTTAGAAGAGGAGAAAGACTAGAAGATAGTTATATCGGAGTCAACAAAGTATGGCAAGATCGAGAAAGAAAAAAATTATTAAAACAAAAAATAGAATTACAAAATAAAGAAATAACAAAACCTATTTATGATGAGTTTAAGGATGAGAGTACCATTGTCAAAATGCAAGCCATCGATATTCATTTTTGGTTGATGAAAGACATCTTACAAAAAGCAGATCGTATGACTATGGCCAATTCATTAGAAGGGCGAGTTCCTTTTGTCGATAAAGAAGTATTTAAAGTTGCTTCCTCTCTACCTCTAGATTATAAAGTCACCAAAGATAACACCAAAGTAGCCTTAAGAAGTGCTGCCAAAAGATCCATTCCAAATGAGGCTTATAAAAAGAAAAAACTAGGATTTCCAGTACCAATTCGAGATTGGATGAGGGAAGAGGACCTATATCAAGAAATCAAAAAATCGTTTGAAAGTGAGATTGCTCAATCTTTATTTAATACCAAATATCTTTTAAAAATGCTAGAAGATCACAAAAATAAAAAAAGAGACCATTACAGAAAAGTATGGAACGTCTACTGTTTCTTAAAATGGTATCATATCTTCTTTGAAGAAGCTTAAGGCTTCTTTCTTTTTTTAAATTTTAACATCAATGCATTGGGGAAAGACTCTAAAATACGATTTTGCAACTTCTTTTTAGATTTAGCAATCTCTTTTCGAACAAGTTTGGTCGTTCTTTCAGTGTCATCTTTAAAAAGAAGTTGTTTTTCTTGAGTCGTTTTACTGACATTCTTAATTTGATTCATCACTGAAAAAGAGACAACACAATCAAGGACAAAACAAAAGAAGAGAATGCCAGCAAGAAGAATTAAAATATTAGGTGAAATCTGTTGAAATAGATGCAAGAAAAAAGGCGTTACAACATACATGACAAGCATCCCAAACGCAGCAAACAAAAACATCGTTTCTAAGCAAATACGGCCATTGATATGGAACTTCCGATTCGTATAATCCCACCATCTCGTATGAAATAATTTTTCTAAAATATAACTGGTAGTATATTCTAAAATCGAACAAGAAACTACAATCAGGATAAAAAGAGCTAGAGGGTCTTCCAAATAACGTTGCAAAAAGATAGACATAAATACAGCCCCAAATCCATAAATAGGACAATAAGGACCAATTAAGAAACCACGGTTGACAAACTTATGGTCTTCATAGAGTTTCACTCCAACTTCTAAACACCAACCCAAAAAAGAATAAATAACAAAAAGTAAAAAATAAGAAGCTATACTTTGCATACACATCGACCATCTTTCTGAATCTATTATATAGAAAACGTCAAAGAAAAGTCAACTATAATGAATTTAAGTTGTATTTTACAAGAATTTCGATATAATAGGATTAAGAAAGGACGATAGTTATGGGAAAAAAAGTAAAAACAGTAGGTGCTTTACTGGGAGGAGCAGCCATTGGAGCAGGATTAGGACTTTTATTTGCTCCTAAGACTGGAAAAGAGACAAGAGCTGAACTCAAAGAAAAGATGGATGAATTAACCAAGAAAGCCAAAGAAATCGATGCCGATGACATCAAAGAATATGTAGTTCGAAAAACAGAAGAAATCGAGGCTTCTATTAAAGATTTAGACAAAGAAAAAGTATTAAAAATTGCGAAGAAAAAGGCTGGAGAGATTCAAGAAAGCGCATCAAAACTAGTAGAATATGTGAAAGAAAAAGGAGAACCTGTTCTACAAGAAGCAGCCAAATCAGTTCGCGAAAAAGCCATTGTGGCAACAAAGGCCGTACTTGCCAAATTAGAAGAAGAGAAATAAAGAGACCTCTTTTTTTCTTTCAAAAAATATGCTAGAATAAACAAAAGTGGTGGGAGATTTCCTACCTTTTTATAAAGGAGAATCACAAATAATGAATTATGCAAAATATGAATACGCCCTTGCAATGCTAGAAACTGAAGTAAATGTGCTAATTCAGGAGTTTTCACGTATTCATGGATATATGCCAGTAGAACATCGTAAAACAAGATTAAAAAGTGAAAAGAGTATCATAGACAAATTAAATCGAAAAGGAAAAGAATATAGTGAAGAGAATGTCTTAAAATATATTAACGATGTAGTAGGACTTCGCCTTGTAGTTTCCTTCATCAGTGACGTATATGATATGGTTTCCTTACTATCAAGATCAGTCAACATCATTATCAAAGAAAAAAAGGACTATATACTAGAGCCAAAAAAATCAGGATATTCGAGTTATCACCTAAAGGTATTAGTCCCAATTTACCTAGATGGGTATGTAGAGTACATTCCAGCCGAAATTCAAGTTAGAACTGTAGCAATGGATTTCTGGGCAAGCCTAGATCATAAAATCAGATACAAATTCCCAGATGTAATCCCAAGTGATGTCCAAGAAAAAATGCAAGACTATGCCAAAGATATTCAGGAACTTGACCGTAAAATGTATGAACTCAACAAAGCGATGAATAACTATGAATAAAGAATCAATCTTTGATTTAATAACTTGGTATCAAAAAAACAAAAGAGATTTACCATGGCGACATACGAAAGATCCATATAAAATATGGATATCAGAAGTCATGCTTCAACAAACAAGAGTAGAAACAGTAATCGATTATTATAATCATTTTATTGAAGAACTTCCAAATATAACAGAACTTTCTTTGATCAAAGAAGAAAGACTTTTAAAACTATGGGAAGGACTAGGGTATTACTCCAGAGCAAGAAATCTCCAAAAATGTGCCAAAATCCTTGTCTCTCAAGGAAAAGAGAACTTACCCAATCAAAGAAAAGAACTCTTGTCTCTTCCTGGAATTGGAAAGTACACAGCAGGAGCAATTCTCTCTATTGCATACATGCAAGAGGAACCAGCCATAGATGGAAATGTCATCAGAGTACTTTCTAGAATTTACAAAGAGAAAAGAGATTTCTTAAACAAGAATGTAAAAGAAGAGTACACAAACCTTTTAAAAGCATTGATGAAGGACTTTCCAAGCGATGATTTCACACAGAGTTTTATCGAACTAGGAGCTTTAATTTGTTTACCAAATGGAACACCAAAATGCACAGAATGTCCTCTGCAATCAGTATGTCAAGCCCATCAAACCAAAGAAGAAGCAAACTATCCAATAAAGAAAAAGAAGAATCCAAGAAAAGTCGTATTAAAAACCGTCTTTGTCTATACTTATGAAGGAACCTATCAAATTCAAAAAAGAAAAGAGGAACTTCTTCATGGACTTTATGAATTCCCAAGTATAGATAAAGAAATTAATAACATGGAAGAGTACTTACAACAACATTCAATCAAATATCAAAGGATACAATATCTAGGAGAATACAAACATATCTTCTCCCATATTGAATGGCATATGAAGGCTTATCAAATAGATTTAATAGAAAAAAACTCAAAAAAATATGCTACCAAAGAAGAACTGATTAAAAAATATAGCATTCCAACTGCTTTTCAAAGAATATTAAAGAGCATCAAGGAATAAAGTAATAAAGGTGATAAAATGCAAACATTAATGCTTGATATGGACAATGTCATAACAGATGGAAATATCCTAAATTGTATAGAAGAGTTCTATCAGGAAAAAATGGACCTAACAAAAATTACAAACTATAAATTAGTTCAAGAACTAACAAAAGAAAAAACAACAGAGTTTTGGGAATATATGAAAAGTCAAGACTTCTATGGAAATGCTCCTTTACTGGACAATTGTTATGAAGTCTTAGAAAAACTCAATCAAAAGTATGATATTTATATAGTAACATCCTATATTTGGAGAGAAGCAGGAGATTTCAGTGCAAAGTGTCTAAGTGAGAAATATGAATATTTAAAAAAAGCACTTCCTTTCATATCCCCAGAAAAATATATTTTCACCACCAATAAAACGATGATAAACTTTGATATAGCCATTGATGATAAACCTGAGAATTTAAAAAATGCAAAGAAAAAAATACTCTTTGATGCCTGGCATAATCAAGAGGTGAAAGATACTTCATTGATACGCGTAAAAAATTGGAAAGAAATCGAGAAAATTTTACTTTAAAGTAAATTCAACTTAAAGTTTAGTCCATTCTACTCAAAAAAGATTGATTAAGAATCTTTTTTTTATAAAATGAAATCATAGAAAGAAGGAAGAATAATGAAAAGAAAAATACTAATGATGATGTTAATCGTGGGGGCTTTATTTTTAGCAACAGGATGTGGAAGTGAAGATGCCAAAAAATTTAAAGGTGAATATGAAAGTATCAATGGAAAAGAAAATGCTTCAGGAAAAGTACATCGAAGTGTAACGATTGATGAGAATAATCCATATGTATATGCAACTGCAGAAGAAATTGTTAAAAAAATGGAGAATAAAGAAACATTTTATGTTTATTTTGGTGATAAACTTTGTCCATGGTGCAGAAGTGTGATTGAAAAGTCGATTCAAGTTGCAAAAGATAACAATATCAAAACCATTTACTATGTACCAATTTGGGATGATGAGGGAAACGAAATATTAAGAGATCGACTTAAAGTAAATGATGGAGGCAAAGTTGAAGTAGTAAAAGAAGGAACAGAAGCATATAAAAAACTTCTAGAATACTTTGATAATGTTTTAGCAGATTATTCTTTAACAGATAAGAATAACAAAAAAGTAGACACCAAAGAAAAACGAATCTATGCTCCTAACTTCATCTATGTAGAATCTGGCGAGGCTAAGAAATTAATAGAAGGAATTTCTGAAAAGCAATCTGATTCTAGAGAAGAACTAACTGAAGAAATCCTAAAAGACGAAGAAGAAGCTTTCAAATCATTTTTTCAAAATTAGTTGAATATAACTAGTTTTTTTCTTGAAAATAAAAGTCCAGCATCTTTAGTTTTGCAGCAATTTCTTGCAAAGCTAATTAAAAAGGGCATAAAAGCCCTTTTTTGCACCTTGTGTAATGATTGTTATTTTTTAATATTTTAAAATTTTTTTAATATTTTCTCTAGTATCGTATTTTTTATCCA
>JAFUYX010000056.1 GCA_017476885.1 Bacilli bacterium
AAAAATATAAAAAATATAAAAAACATGCTATAATTATAATGAATAAAAAAAGAGGTGTTCTTTTATGAAATTACGTTTGGTAGCTTCGAGTAGAGATATAATGATATTTGTAATATTTGCAATATTTTTACTTTTTATTGTTTCACTTGCTGTTGTAAACATTCCACATTTAGCAGCTGAGGGAACATTTGCAGGATTAAATCCATTTCCTGCTTTTTCACCTGAGTATATAGGAGCGACATTAATAATTTATTTTGTTTCTTTAACTGCGCTTTTCTTTAGTGTTCAATCATATTTTTTTGAGTTTGAAAGTGGTTTCGGTTTTGGATTTGAAAAGAAAAATACAGGTGGATACTCAAACTGGGCTAAAGATAAAGAAATTAAAGAAGATACAAATATTAAGAAGGTTATTGCATCAAGTGAAACTAGTGAATATGCTGGAATTCCTTTAGTATGTAATGGAAAAGAACTATGGGTTGATAACGGAGAGTATCACAATCTTGTAATAGGAGCAACTGGTAGTGGTAAAACTACAAATACAATTCTTCCTTCTATTAAGGTTTTAGCTAAAAAAGGTGAATCCATAATTTGTACTGACCCTAAGGGTGAATTATACGAAAAGACGGGAGGCCTTTTAAAAAATAGAGGATATAATATTGTCTTACTAAATTTCCGTAATCCACAAAATGGTAATGCATGGAATCCCCTATCTCTTCCATATAATTTGTATAAAAGTGGAAATCAAGATAAATCAATTGAGCTTTTAGATGATCTTGCTTTAAATATACTATATGATGAATCAAGTGCGAATCAAGACCCTTTCTGGGAGAAAACAAGTGCCGATTATTTTTCAGGGCTTGCTTTGGGATTATTTGAAGATGCTAAAGAAGAGGAAATTAATATTAATAGTATTAATATGATTGCAACAGTAGGTGAAGAGAAGTTTGGCGGGTCAACTTATGTTAAAGAGTATTTTAATGCAAAGGATCCTGCTAGTGCTGCATATGTAAACGCAAGTGGTACCATTATGGCTCCAAGCGATACGAAGGGGAGTATTTTATCTGTTTTTAAACAGAAAGTAAAACTTTTTGCAAGTCGTGAAAATTTATCAGAAATGCTATCACACAGCGATTTTTCATTAGATTCAATTGGTAAAAGACCTACAGCTGTATTTATAATTATTCAAGATGAGAAAAAAACATATCATTCACTTGCTACAATTTTTGTAAAACAAGTATATGAGACACTAATTGATGTTGCACAAGAATCTGGTGGAAAACTTCCTGTTCGTACTAATTTCCTTTTGGATGAGTTTGCGAATATGCCACCTTTGAAAGATGTAACAACAATGATTACAGCTGCTCGTTCAAGACAAATAAGATTTACAATGATTATTCAAAACTTTGCCCAATTAAATAAAGTTTATGGAAAAGATGATGCCGAAACTATCAAGGGTAACTGCGGTAATATAATATATCTTATATCATCAGAACTTGCAGCTTTGGAAGAAATAAGTAAACTTTGTGGTGAGAAAAAATCAAAAAAAGATGATAAAACTGCATCGACACCACTTGTTACGGTAAGTGATCTTCAAAGAATGAAACAGTTTGACCAAATTCTATTACGTTTGAGAAAAAATCCATTTAAAACTTCTTTTGTGCCTGATTTTAAAATTGATTGGGGCAATCAAACATCTCCAAAAGTTAGTTATCCATCAAGAGAAAAAAAGCCAGTTCAAATTTTTGATATCAAAAAGTTTGTAAAAGAACAAAAAGATAAAAAATTACAAGAGATGATGAATGGTTCGAATGGTAGCGATCCGTTCGGTGGAAATTCATTTGCATCACCATTTGGTTCAAACCCTTTTGGTGGGGCAAATCCTTTTTCTCAAAGTTCTCCTTATAGACCAAATCCATTATTGAATAGTAATCCGTTTATGAAAGATAATGATGAATTACAGGTTAGTGATTTAGTAAAGAAGATTGATGCTAAACTTGCAGAACTTGAAAAACAAGAAGAAGAGGAAAGAAAAAAAGCTAAAGAAGATAAAAAAGATGAAAATAAAAAATCTAATATTGTACAAAATATTTATAACGTTGATAATTCTCTTCATCTCGATGGTATTGATACTTATAAGAAAAATAGTGTTGAAAGTGATGATTTTAATAAGAGTAAACAAGATGAAGATATTGAATTATTAAAAGATGATGAGTTTGGTGATTTAGATATTAACGATATTGTTATAAATAATGATGTAGATGTTGTAAAAGATGCAAAATATACTGAAAAAGATTCTAAGAATGATATAGAAATCGTTTCAAATAATAGAGCAGAAAATGATTCTTACTATGAAAAAGAAGATGAAAAAGATAGAAAAGAAGATAAAATAGATAAAATAGATGAAAAAATTGAAGAAGATGAAGAGGAAAGTAATTTTTCTGATGACTTGATTGAAATTGATGATATTGAAAAACTTGTAAATGAGAAATTGAATAGAAACATTATTAACGATATTGATGAAAATGATGAGTCATCAGATAATAATTTAAAAAATAAAGATAGCAGTAATTTTAGTATAGAACCAAAGAAGGGCATGAAAATACTACAAAAAGATGAAATACAAACTTCAACCAATACTCCTGTTGTACATAACGTTAGTGGTATATATAAGCCAACTTCTACTATAAAACTAGAAGATGTTGCAAACGATGATAACTTTTTTGATGATTTCTTTGATGATTAGTAATGAATGGATGTGAATAAATGAATAAGAAAGTAATTATTTTTATAACAATTTTTGTGTTGCTAATAACTCCTGTTCATGCACTTTCGAGTAATAAAAAGGAAAGTGTAACGTTAAGTAATTGTACAGATTCTACAAGTGCAAGATTTATTTACAACAAAAATGAAATTAAAGTCAAATTTATTGGAATTGATATTACAAATTCTTTAAAT
>JAFUYX010000057.1 GCA_017476885.1 Bacilli bacterium
TAACATAGTTTCAACTGCATGTTTTAATATAACATATACAGACCAAGATAATATTAATTTAACAAATACTTATCCTATGTTAGACAATGCTACTTCATCATACAAAATGATACAATGCTTCTTACAACCAAATGAAAGCAAGACTTATACTTTAAATGATACAGTACAATTCTGGGATATCTATGATAGCCCAAATAAAACAAGTTGAAATACTCATCATTATACGTGCTTTAATGTAGATGGTAACACCTGTACAGAGATGTACTATATCTATTATTTAAGTGGAACAACACCTTTTGATATAAAACTAAGTGGAAATGAAACAATCAGCGCTGCTTTAAACAAAATGGTAAATAATAATGATATTAATGTCAAAGATAGTACAATCAAGAAATTTATCGATGGATGGTATGCTATGACTTTAAAAGGAACGGAATATGAAAGTAAATTAGAAGATACCATATTCTGTAACGATAGAACAATAAATCAATTAAATGGTTGGAGTGAGACAGGAAGTCTAAGTGATTATTTATACTTTAACGGAGAACAAAGTAAATATTATTTAAAATGTCCTTCAAAGTAAGACGCTTTCACAGTAAGTGATATTGAATATGGTAATAGTATACTAACATACCCAATAGGATGATTAACCACAGCAGAACATAGTTTAAGGTGGAGATGGTACAGCAGGAAATCCATAAGAGGTTGATATGGAATAAATATAGACGGAAGATGAGAAATCATCTTTTTTTTGGGAATTTATGGTAAAAAAGCAATGGATTTATTTGATGATTGAAAAAGAAATAGAAAATAAACTCTCTTGCTTCTATTGTGTCAACTTTTGTGTAAAGTTGCTTTTTTTATTGTATTTTTTTTCTTCTACTATTTACAAAAAAGAGGATTTCATGTATTATAATGGTAGACAGTGGTAAGAAGTGGAAGAAAGTGGGGGATTTCATATGTTCATGGGTGAATATCATCATAATATTGATGAAAAGGGACGTATCGTACTTCCTTCTAAATTTCGCGAAGCACTTGGCAATACCTTCATCATTGCAAGGGGTATTGAAAAATGCTTATATGTCTACACTATGGATGATTGGAATACCTTAGTAAATAAAATGAGTACTCTTCCTTTTACTAAGAAAGATGCCAGAATATTTATTCGTAGTTTTTTCTCTGGAGCCACTGAATGCGAGTTTGACAAATCTGGTCGAACTTGCGTGTCCTCCCCATTGGTTAGCTACGCCGGCTTAAAAAAAGAATGTGTTATAGCCGGTGTAAATGACCGTATTGAAATATGGGATAAAGATTCTTGGGATGCATTCTTAAAAGAAAATGAAGAAAATCTTGATACCGTAGCAGAAAATTTATTTATGGATGTGAACATATGAAACATTATACCGTTTTAAAAAAAGAATCTATTGAAGGACTAAATTTAAATGAGTCTAGTATTGTCGTTGATGCAACATTGGGTTATGGAGGAGATTCAAAAGAAATTTTGAACAGAATAAAAAGGGGAAAACTATTCGCCTTCGACCGTGATAAAGACGCCATTAACTACTCAGATGCTTTATTGAGTGAAGTAGGAGATAATTATACATTGATTCATAGCGATTTTGTTCACATGAAGGAAAAATTAAAAGAACTTAAGGTAGATAAAGTGGATGCCATTTTATTTGACCTTGGTGTTTCTTCTCCTCAACTCGATGAAAATCGTGGATTTAGTTTCATGAGAGACGAAAAATTAGATATGAGAATGAATAGAGAAGAGGATGTAACTGCAGAAGATGTAGTAAATCAATACTCCTATGAAGAATTAAAAAATATTTTTTATAAGTACGGAGAAGAAAAAAGAAGTCCGTTTATAGCAAAGGCCATCATAGAAAGAAGAAAAACAAAAAGAATTGAAACTACAAAAGAACTATGTGATGCCATTTTAGAAGGAGTAGGAGCAAACTATTATTACAAAACACATCCTGAAAGAAACATTTTTCAAGCCATTCGAATCTGTGTGAATCAGGAATTAACAGACTTAGAGGCAGTATTACCAGATGCCATCTCTTTATTAAACAAAGGTGGAAGACTCTGTGTGGTCACGTTCCATTCTCTAGAAGATCGAATAGTAAAAAATATATTTAAAAAATATAGTGAAGAAAATGAACTGGTAAAAGGATTACCTGAAATTCCAGAAGAATATAAACCCCTATGTAAAGTGATTACAAAAAAACCAATTTTACCAAGCAAAGAAGAATTAGAAGAGAATTCAAGGAGTGCTTCAGCAAAATTAAGAATCCTAGAAAGGTTATGATGGATATGAAAAAAAGAAAAAGTAAGAAAGTGAGATTAAAAGGAGAAAAATTTGTTTCTATTTTAATTGTGCTAGCAATCATTGCTTTTCCTATTTCTACTGTATTAACCAAAGCAATCTTATCTGAAACCAATATTGCTGTTGAGAAATTGAAGGGAGAAATTAAAAATCAAGAAGAAGTGAATGAATCATTAAGCATGCAAGTAGATGAGTTAGCTTCTCTAGATAAAATAGAAGAGATTGCAACAGAAAAAGGATTGTCTTATAATAATAGTAATATTAAAAGTATCCATGAGTAGGTGAGAAATACAAATGAAAAATCCAAGATTAAAACAAAGGAAAATACAAGTCAATGTAAAAAAGACCATGTTAATCGTTGGATTTTTTTTCTGTGTAATAATAGTAAAATTAAGTTATGTAGTTTTAAGCCCTGAAGTCGATGGAATTGAGTTAAGAGAATTTGCAGATGCTAGAAATACGACCAGAGAAGTATTGTATGCAAGTCGTGGAATTATCTATGATGTAGATGGTAACAGCCTAGCTAAAAATGCCAATTCCTACCGGGTTATAGCCATTCTATCTCCATCTAGAACAGTAGATGAAAAACGTCCAATGCATGTGGTAGATAAAGAAGGTACAGCCATAAAACTATGTGAAGTATTAGCAAAAAACAATCAAAATAAAGAGAAATGTGTAAATGATTTAAAAGAGTATTTTTCTTATGATCGTTATCAAGTAGAACTAGGAAACTGGGGAAGAATTAGTGAAGAAGAAAGACAATCCATTTTAGCACTTGATTTACCAGGAGTAGAATTTGTTACCCAATCCAAAAAAAGACAATACATCAATTCTTCATGGGCTTCTTACATTTTAGGGTATGCTAGAAGCAATGATAAGGGAGAAATCAATGGAGAAATGGGGATTGAATCCTACTATAACGATACCTTAAAAGGAAAAGATGGCTTTGTAGAGTATCAACAAGATGCTTATGGATATAAAATGGCAAGTTCAAGTGAAATTAGAGAAGATGCCGTCCCTGGTAGTGATGTATACCTCTCTATTAGTAGTGACGTTCAAAATGCTCTAGAAAATGCCATATCAAAGTTTTCCAAAGACAAAAAACTAGAATGGGCCATGTTTACCGTGATGGATGCCAAAACGGGTGCAATCCTAGGTGCAGCGACCAATCCTAATTTTAATCCGAATACTTTAGACAACTTAACAAACTACTTAAATCCTTTAGTAGGGTATCAATTTGAACCTGGTTCCACGATGAAAACGTTCTCGTGGTTAGCGGCAATGGAAAATGGTATCTACAAAGGACAGGATAAATATATGTCAGGAACCCTAACTTTAAGTGATGGAACACGCATTAAAGATTTTAACAACATCGGATGGGGAGAAATTACCTATGATTTAGGATTTGCCTATTCTTCGAATGTTGCAGCTTCAAACTTAGGTTTAGCACTAGGAGCAGCCAAATTAAACGATTATTACAATAAGTGTGGATTTGGCAAGAAAACAAAAATCACTCTTCCTGGAGAAGCCGAAGGAATTGTGGACTTAACCTATGATTCTGAGGTTGCTAGTGCTTCATTTGGACAAGGAGTATTAGTAACACCAGTTCAATTGATGCAAGCGATGTCTGCTATGGCAAATGATGGAGTGATGGTTCGCCCTTATATTGTTTCAAAAGTTGTAGATGCCAGTGGAAAAATTGTGAGTGAGGCAAGTCGAGTGGAAGCAGGAAGAATTGCCTCCAAAGAAAATGCTCTTGCAATGAAAGAACTATTACACGATGTCGTTTACAATGGATTTGAATATAATAAAGCGTATAGTCCAAGTAATGTAGAAATTGTTGGAAAAACAGGAACAGCTCAAATTGCTAGTCCTAACGGAGGATATTTAACAGGAGAATACGACTATATCAAATCCTTCTTAGGATTGTTCCCATACGAAGAGCCTAAGTATGTATTTTACTTCGCCACAAAATCATATGTGGGACCAAGTGCAGACCTTTCAAATATGGTTTCAACGACGATACAGGATGTAGCAAGTATCTTAATGGTATCAGATAAGAAAAGCGACATGGACGCTTCTATGATTGTTTCAATGGACCAATATATTTCAACAAGTACAAAAGAAACCGTTGAAAAGTTAAAAAAAGCTGGCATAGAACCAATCGTGATAGGGAATGGAGATTATATCACAAACCAATTTCCTTTAAAAGAAACCAAAGTATTAAAAGGCTCTAAAGTATTTTTACAGACCAATTCAACTGAAATCATAATGCCAGATGTCGTAGGCTGGAGTACGAACGAGATCATTCGTTACTGTGAGTTCATAGGATTAAAATACACTTTAGAAGGATATGGAAAAGTAGAAAGTGTGAATATTGAAAAAAATACTAAAATAGATTTAAAAAAAGTGACATTAAACATAAAGTTAAGAGCATAAAAATTGACGTAAAGTATTGAAAATGCTATAATGGGCTTGCGTCAAAAAAGATAGGGTGATATAGATGGCAAGAAAAAGTGGAACTCAAAGAAATCGACTGCTATTGATGATTTATTTTTTCATAAAAAGATTATTTGATATCATATGCAGTTTAATAGGAATTGTTTTTCTAATTCCTCTAATGATTATCATCAAAATTGTATATTGTTGTACAGGAGATTTTCATACCATTTTTTATAGACATAAAAGACTAGGCAAAAATGGGAAAAAAATTAAGATTTTTAAATTTCGAACGATGGTTCCTAATGCGGAAGAAATCTTGCAAGACTGGTTAAAAAACAATCCTGAAAAAAGAGACGAATACTATAAAGATAGAAAGATAGACAATGACCCACGAATCACAAAATTTGGTAACATATTAAGAAAAACTTCGCTTGACGAGTTTCCGCAATTTATAAATATTCTAATAGGGGACATGTCTTTGATTGGACCTAGACCCGTAGTGGAAGATGAGGCTGAGATGTATGGAAAAAACAAAGCCAAGTTTTTAAGCATGAGGCCAGGATTAACAGGTTATTGGGCGAGTAATGGAAGAAGTAATATATCGTATGACGAACGAATGAAGATGGAATTGTATTATGTAGATTATTGTAGTATTTTATTAGATATTCAGATTATTTTAGATACTTTCTTTGCGGTCATTAAAAAGGAAGGAGCAAAATAAACATGAAGCAATCTCCAACAAAAAACATCATCCTATTATGCATAATGATGATAATAGGGATAGGTGTTCCTTTATTGTCTTTATTGTTAAAGCCAAAAGAACCAGAACAAATTCCCACAATAAATCCCCAAGAAGTGGTAAAAGAACCGGTTTTAGAAAAAGTAGATATTATCGATACGACCTCAGATCAAAGACCTTATGCAGTGGTTGTAAATAATACACCAGTAGCAGTTAAGGTTCAAGAAGGGTTAAAAGAAGCTTACTTAATTTACGAATTTCCAACAGAGGGAAATACATCAAGACTCATGGCTTTATATAAAACAAATAAAGAAATCACCATCGGAACAATTCGAAGTGCTAGACATAATTTTATTGATTATGCTCAAGAGAATGGTGCCATTTTAGCGTGTTTTGGATGGAGTCATTATGCAAAAGATGAAATGCAACAAAATGTAATAGACTATGTCAACGGAATTGTACATGCAGGACCTTTTTGGAGAGATAATAAAGAAAATTTAGCCTATGAGCATACAGTGTATACTACATTAAATAAGCTAAAGGATTACGCCAATCATTTTAGTCAAACCACCAAGATAAAGACTCCATATAAAATAAATGTCTCAGATGTGGATTTAAGTTCACACGAAAATGCTTCCTCAGCAAAAGAAGTCATTTTAAATTATGGGGCGTCCAATAAAGAACATTTTATTTATGATGAAAAAAGTCAAACTTACCTTCGAAATTTTAATGATGAACCATCTCTTGATCACGAAACAAAAGAACAGGTAACAACGAAGAATATTATTATAACAAAAATGGCATATAAAATGTGTAGTGACAACCATTATTGGGACTTACAAGATGTATCCAAAGGAGAAGGATACTATATTACCAATGGAAAATCCGTTCCCATAAAATGGAGCAAAGATTCAAGGAACAGCCAAACAAAATATACCTATCTAGATGGACAAGAAATCGAAGTGAGCGATGGCAGTACATGGATAGCAATCTTTATTGATGGAAAAGAAATACAAATTTTATAAAAATTTGTATTTTATTTATGTGTCAAATCCCGATAAATGCTAGTAAAAAGGTATAAAATATGATAAAATAAATGCACAACTTGCATCAGAGAGGGTGATATAAGTGAGTGTTGATATCATATGTCCTTTATACAATGCTGAAAAATATATAAAAAAACTGGATGAATCTCTAAAAAAGCAAAAAGAAGTTAGGATTGACAAAATTATTTACATATTAACCGAAAGTCAAGATACAACAGAAGAGATATTAAAAAAGAATAAAATCACTTACAAAAAAATTAAAAAAGAAGAATTCTCACATAGTTTAGTACGAGAGACAGCCGCCATGAATAGCAAAGCAGATATAGTTTGCTTTATTACTCAAGATATCGTCATAGAAGATGAACTATGGTTGTCAAAATTAATCAAAAATATCGAATCTGGAAAAAGCGCTGCCGCTTTCTCTAGACAAATCAGTAAATATAATAATATCGAAAAATATACAAGAGAAAAAAACTATCCCAAAGAGAGTAGAATAGTTTCTAAAAAAGATATAGAATCAATGGGATTAAGAACTTTCTTTTTTAGTGATGCATCTTCTGCCATAAAAACTGAGGTTTTTAAAGCATTAAAGGGCTATGATCATAAGAAATTACCTATCAATGAAGATATGTACATTGCATATAAGTTGATTACAAAAGGGTACAAAATTTCATATGAAGCGGATAGTGTGGTGTATCATTCCCATCATTTTACTCTAAAAGAATTATATAATAGATACAAATTAACTGGACAATTTATGAAAGAAAATAGTTATTTGGATCAGTATGGCACTACTAAAACGGGTGGGGGTTTAGCAAAATATATTCTTATAAGAGCTATAAAAGATTGCAACATCAAAGTTCTGTTAAGATTCCCCTTTGATATGGGGGCAAGATGGTTTGGTATGAAAGCGGGGAAAAAATGATATATATTAATGGACGATTTTTGGGTCAAAAAGTAACAGGAGTACAGAGATTTGAAATCGAATTTCTAAAACAATTAGATGAAATGGAAGAGTATAACAAAAACGTAACAGTTTTAATCCCAAAAGATTGTGAGAACAAAATTCAATTAAAGCATATTCAAGTTCAAAAAATAGGACTATTTAAAAATAATTTATGGGAACAAATCTCCTTACCATTGTTTTTAAGAAAGCAAAAACATGCAAAATTACTAAATATGGGAAATACTTCTCCTATTTTATATCCGGGACATATTGTGATTCATGATATATCATTTAAAACGTACCCAGATCATATAAATACATCCTTCAAAGTTTGGTATGGTTTTATGTATTTTATGAATTTAAAAAGACAAGAAAAAATATTTACAATTTCTAATTTTTCTAAAAGAGAAATTATGGAAGAATATCGCATTGATGAAAAAGAAATTAGAATTATTTATAATGCTGCAGATCATATGAAAAATATAAAACCTGACTATCAAATTTTAACAAGTCTAAATTTAGAGGGCAAACCATTTTGCTTTTCGCTAGGAAGTAAAAGCAAACATAAAAATCACAAATATATCGAGGATTTAGCCAAAAAATATAGTGATATTACTTTTGTTGTAACGGGTGCAAATAACCATGTTCTAAAAGATACAACAAATGATGATGAAATCCTAAATAATTTAATCTATACTGGATATCTATCAGATGAAGAAATCTGTGCATTATATAAAAAATGTACTTGCTTTATTCTTCCGTCTTTATATGAAGGATTTGGACTTCCACCACTGGAGGCAATGTTTTGCGGATGTAAGAATGTAGCAGTTTCAGATATAGAGGTATTCCACGAACTTTATGGCAATAGTGTGCAATATTTAAACTTAGATGTTGAAAAATGTGATTTCAAGAAGATTATGTTTTCAAAGAAAAAATTTAGTCGAGAATTATTAAAAAAATATACCCGTTTTAATGTGGTAAAAGATATTATGGAAGAAATGAGCAAATAGGGAGAGGGTAAGACGATGAAAAGAGTATTTTTTGTAATTTTACATTATCAAAACATAGAAGACACAATTCATTGTGTGGATAGCATTGACTCTTTAAATGCGCCTAATATTGAAAAACACATCGTCTTAATAGATAATCATTCTCCGAATCATTCTGGAGAAGAACTTCAAAAAAAATATCAAAATAAAAAGAACTGCCAAGTTCTTTTACTAGATAAAAATTATGGATTTACTATAGCCAACAATAAAGGATATCAAATTGCTAAAGAATCCAATGCAGATGTAATCATGGTATTAAACAATGATATCCTTTTTGAAGACTCAACTTTTCTTGAAAAATTAATGAAAGAGTATAAAGATTACGATGTTATAGCTCCAGATATCATTAATATTCAAGATCGACATCAAAATCCGTTAAGAGAGGAACCATATACGCTTAAAAAGGCATATAAGAATTTACTATTTCAACGTTTATCATTTATATTCTATCATATCCCATATTTGAACAAACTGTTTTTAAAATGGAATCAAAAGAGAGAACAAAAATGGTTGGATAACTATTTTAAAGAAAAAAATAATAATA
>JAFUYX010000058.1 GCA_017476885.1 Bacilli bacterium
ATGAGCATAGCAGGAGCAATAGGATATTTAAAAGGAAAAAGTACTCTGCTTATTTTTGAAAGGCATGCAGACATGAAATATAAATATGGGCAGAGGCAATTTTGGTGTAGAGGATATTATGTAGATACCGTTGGAAAAAATGCGAAAGCAATCCAAGAATATATTGCCAATCAATTAAAAGAAGATAAATTACAAGACGATTTGAGCAGTAAAGAGTACATTGATCCATTTACTGGTAAAAGAGTAAAACAATTTGGGCTATTTAAATAGCGTGTAGTAAACGTAGTGCATGCGATAGACATTTCAGCGCACAATATAGTGCCGCCAGTAAGATGACCTTATAGGTCACAATAAAACTACCGGCTAAGCCGGTAGATTTTTATTATGTTCCACGTGAAACATTGACGTTTTATATATTTGCATTGAGCTATATAGTTCTTCATCATTTAATTTTTCGATGCAAAATATAAGGCTTACTATTTTACTGAATTTTGATATGTTCCACGTGGAACATGTGAATAACTTTATTTATTTTATTGATTTTATATTATTATTTCAATTCATTTTATATAAATAGTTTTTTAATTTTTAATGTATTATGTAAATTTTTAATATTTATTTTATTTTGTATGTTTCACGTGAAACATGTGGATAACCTTAATTCTTTTTACTTATACATTTATTATTTATATTTTCTTTATTAATTCATTAATTGTTTAATATATTGTTATTATTTAGTGTATTTACTTATTTTAATTTTTGCAATTTTATTTTTAACTTTATTTTCAATTAATTTTTAATAATATTTTTTTATTATGTTTCACGTGGAACATGTGAATAACCTGCGTATTAATATTGATAAATATTCTATGATCTTTATAATAATAATTTGCAAATATATTTTTTTTATTAATAATTAGCGATTTTTTTATTTTATTGAGTTTATTATCTAAAATTTTAAATTTATCTACATATTTTTATAGTATTTTAGTGTTTTTTACTAGAAAAATGTACAATGTTCCACGTGAAACATGTGAATAACTTATTATTGTTTTATAAATTTTACCTGAAATCTGCATTTTTGGTTTGTTTATTGTATAAATATTGTTTTGTTTGATTTAATAATATTTTTTGAATTGAATTGTATCCTTCATAGTGTTTATAATTTTCGTTGCAAATTATGTTAGCATCCTTTTTTCCACTTCTAAACTATGTTTTAAGTGAAATGTGTGTATAACTAATAAAATTTAGTGTATTATTTCTTGGATTCGTAATTTTTAATTATTTTTGATTGTATTGATTATTTTTCACAATTTTTGTTAAAATTTACTATGTTCCACGTGGAACATGTGGATAACTAATATTTCCCGGGAAATAATTTGCTATGTTTCACGTGGAACATAACTTTCTTTTCAAATAATTTGCAATTAAAGAGTTTTTTTGTTAGTATTAATACGTGCAACAAATATATTGTAATCTGGTCAGGATCGGAAGGTAGCAGCCACGTCAATCTCTGTTTGTGTGCACTTTTTTATTGGGTGATTGTTATGAATGATATATGGAAGGTTTGTCTTGAAGAGTCTTTGATTAGTTATCAACAAGGGGATGTACCAGTTGGTGCTGTAGTTGTTAGAAATGGTGAAATTATTGCTCAATCTCATAATACACGTGAAAAAGAGCATAAAATTATAGGTCATGCTGAAATTAATGTGATTTTGAGTGCCTGTGAATTTTTAAAACGTTGGAATTTAGGTGATTGTGAGCTTTATGTGACTTTAAAACCCTGTTCTATGTGTGCTGAAGTGATAAAACAGGCTCGTATTTTAAACGTTTATTATTTGTTAGATAAATTAGACTATAAGAAGGAATTTTCGAAAACATCTTTTAATAAAATTGAAAGTGAATACGAACAAAGGTACGCTGAAATTATTTCTTCATTTTTTAAAGAAAAGAGATAGTTTTTCTGAATGATATGATATAATTATTTAAGTTAGTTGCTTTTAGGAGGTTTGATGATGGAATATAAAGTTTTATATCGAAAATATAGGCCTGATTGTTTTAAAAATTTGGTTGGGCAAGAGTATACTGTGAAAATGTTACAAAATGCGATTATTCATCAAAAGATTTCTCATGCTTATTTGTTTACTGGTCCACGTGGAACTGGGAAAACAAGTACGGCTAAGATATTTGCAAAGACGATTAACTGTGAGCATTTGGAAAATGGTGAAGCTTGTGGGAAATGCAATAGCTGTCTTTCTTTTGATAGTAGTCCTGACATCATTGAAATCGATGCAGCTTCAAATAATGGTGTAGATGATATTCGGGAACTGATTAATAATGTGAAAATTGCCCCTACAGAGGGAAAATATAAGATTTATATTATTGATGAGGTTCATATGATGACTCAAAGTGCTTTTAATGCTTTGTTACTTACTTTAGAAGAACCTCCTAAACACGCTGTCTTTATTTTAGCTACTACGAATGTTGAGAGTGTCCCTATTACTATTCTTTCAAGATGTCAAAGATTTAATTTTAAAAAGTTTTCCATTGATGAATTAAAAAGTCAAATTCATTATGTATGTGAAAAGGAAAATATTTCAATTACGGATGAGGCTACTACTGAAATAGCGTATTTGTCTGAAGGTGGAATGAGAGATGCTTTGAGTTTATTAGATCAATTATCTAGTAATGGAGAAGAGATTACTGTTGATAAAATTTTAACGAATTATGGTTCTATTTCTATGCAATTTATTCAAAATTTGATTTCTAATATAGAAAAAAAAGAGGTTGATAAGATTTCAAATGCTATTTTGGAACTTCAAAATACATCTTCCGATTATAAGATTTTTATTAAAAAGATGGTTCAAGAATTATGTAAGATTGCTGTTCAAATCAAAAGCAATACTTATTCTGGAAATTTGTCATATTCTCAGATTAAATCAATGATTTTTGAATTTAATGATTGTTTAAATAAGATTAATATTAACGTGAATCCTTTTATTATTATTGAAATGATTCTTTTAAATAGTTTGGATGAATCTGAATCTAGGGTTTCTGTTAAACAAGATGCTTCTAAGCAAATCGAAGATATTTTGAGTCGTAAGGAAAAAGTGAAAGTAAAACCTGTATCTCCTGTTGTAAATGAGGAACGTTTTTCTGATGAACCTCAGAAAATAGAGTCTTTTGATTTTCATAAGTTTAAGCAAATTCGGGTGAATAACTGCTTTGTTGGTGCTAAAAAGGAAGACTTAATTCGGTTTAAAGCACTATGGAATCAATCTAAAAACATTGAAGTATTTTCTCCAGAGTTACTTTCTTTAGTGATGGATTCAGATGTAGTAGCTGCGTCTTCAGATTATTTAATTTTAACTTCAAAGTTAGACAGTAATGTCAACAATATTAATCGTAATGTTGGAGATATCGAACACTCTTTTCATCAAAATACTAAGATTGTTTGTTTATCAAATGAAGAATGGACTCAAGAAAAGAAAATTTATGTTGCTAATTTAAAAAAGGGTGTTCAATATCAAATGATTGAAGAGGACGTAATGGTTGTAAATAACAATAATAACGAAGAAGAAGATTCTTTAGCGACAAATGTATTTAATCGTGATAAAATAGAAATAGTTTAAAAAAGAAAGAAGGAAATATAATTATGAATATGCAAAGTATTATGGCTCAAGCCCAAAGAATGCAAAGAGATATGCAAAAGAAGAAGGATGAGATTAATGCCATGGAGTTTACTGGTCAACAAGATTTTGTAGAAGTTACTTTAAATGGTAAGAAGGAAATGGTTCGTTGTAAAATTAATAAAGAACAACTTGATTCTTCTGATATTGAGATGCTTGAGGATATTCTTTGTTTGGCTGTGAAAGATGCAATTTCTAAAGTGGATAAAGAATATAAAGCAAAAATGGGGCAATATGCAGGAATGCTCGATGGTTTGATGTAATATGAATATTTATCCTGATATTTTGGAATCATTGATTGAATTTTATAAAAAGTTACCTGGAATTGGTGAGAAAAGTGCAGAGAGGATGGCACTGGCAACACTTCATTTATCTTCCGAAGACATTGAGGAGGCTAGTAGAGTTTTAGTTCAAGCAAAGAAAAATTTAAGGCCTTGTAGTATCTGTGGAAATTTAACGGATCAAGATATTTGTAAAATTTGCTCTGATGAGACGAGAGATTCTAGTTTGATTTGTGTTGTAGAAGATTATAAAAGTGCTTTTGCTTTTGAAAAAGTTGGAAATTATCGGGGAGTTTATCATGTTTTAAATGGGTTGATTTCTCCTATGGATAATGTTGATGCTGAAGATATAAATCTTTCTTCTCTAGTGAAACGAGTGAAATCTTTAGACCATCCTGAATTAATTCTGGCTTTAAAAGGGTCTTTAGAAGGAGATACTACGACTCTTTATATAAAACATATTTTTGAAAAACAACCTGTGGTGATTAGTAGGTTATCCTATGGACTTCCTATTGGAGCTGAAATTGATTATTTAGATATGATGACGTTAGATAAAGCGCTAGATGATCGAAAAAAAATATCAGACTAGTGCTTTTTTTGTGAAAATTATTTCCCGGGAAATAATTTTGGAATATTTTTTTGATTTTTTCATATGATTTTTCGAGGATGATTATGAAAAGAAAATTGTTATTATTTTTAAAAAAGGTAGTTATGTCTTTTTTGCTTTTATATGGATTGAATTATTTTTTATCTTCTTTACAAATTGCCATTCCTATCAATCTAATCACGATTACTATTGTTAGTTTCCTTGGAATTCCTGGTCTTTCATCTTTAATTATTTTATTTTTTATAGTAAAATAATAGTTGGTGAAGGCATTATGCAAGAAGGAAATGCATATAACGAATTAATTCATGAGTTTCATGAGAACAAGCTTGCTCATGCTTTTTTGATTGAAACAAACCATCCTGATAAATGTTTTCAAAGTATTATAAAGTTTTTAAAAGTTATTAATTGCCCAGAAACTTTTGAGGAAAATTGTCTTCATTGTCATCTTTGTCATTTATTCGATATTTTTAATATTCCCAGTTTAGTTGTGATTGAACCTGATGGCACAATGATAAAAAAGGAACAAATTTTGGCTTTAAAAGATTCTTTTCAAACAAAACCTGTTTATACTAAATATAATATGTATATTATTAAAGAAGCAGAATCATTAAATCCTTCTAGTGCAAATACGATGCTGAAATTCTTAGAAGAGCCGGAGGAGAATATTTTAGGCTTTTTTATTACCAATAATAAGGAGAATATTATTGATACAATTCGAAGTCGTTGTCAGATTATTAAGGATTATTATTTAGAAGATTCATCTGAAACTATTCCATCTGTATGGAAAGAACTGGCTCGTAAGTATCTTATCGAGATGGAAAAAGGAACAAATGAGGTGTTACTATATCATAAAGATGTTTTGATGCCTTTGATTCATGAACGTAAAGAACTTTATTATTTGTTTCAAAGTTTGTTGGATATTTACTATCATATCTATCATAAAAAGATTACCGGTGAATCTATAGATGATAGAGAGTTGCAATTTTTGATGAATAAGAGTACAATATCACTTCAACAAAAAGTAACTCTTATTACTAAATATTTAGATCGATTGAATTATAATTTAAATATTTCTTTAGCGTTAGATTGTTTTGTTATAGAAGGAAGTGAGTATTGATGAATATCTATGGAGTGGTATTTAAAGATCATGGAAAGATTTATTATTTTAATGGTCGGGATTTAAGTATTCCAAATAAAGTAACTGTAATAGTAGAAACAGAACGAGGATTACAATTTGGAAAAGTTGTTTCAAAGTTAGAAGATAGTGCTTTATTTCTTTCAAAATTAAAAGGGGAATTAAAAGAAATAGTTCGTATCTCTACTAAAAAGGATTATGAAGTTTATTTGAAGAATTTAAAAGATGGTGATGAGGCTTTAAAAAATGCAAAGAGTATATCTTCTTCTCTTGGATTAGAGATGCATTTTATTGATGCTAGTTTTACCTTTGATAAAAAACAATTGTTGTTTAATTTTTATGCAGATGAGAGAGTTGATTTTAGGGAACTGGCTAAGAAACTTGCTTCTATTTACCATACTCGTATTGAACTTAGACAAGTGGGAGCGCGTGATAAAGCTGAAAATGTTGGTGGTATTGGTATTTGTGGACGTAGATTGTGTTGTAGCAATTGTTTAAAGAGTAATGAACCTGTTACTATTAATATGGCAAAGAATCAGAATTTAGCCTTGAATCCTTCAAAAATCAATGGAGCATGTGGTAGACTTCTTTGTTGTTTAGCTTTTGAGGATGATGACTACATTTCTTGTATGAGAGGAATGCCTAATGTAGGAAATAAAGTGAAGACGCCTTATGGGGATGGCGTTGTTATTAGTGTTGATATTTTAAATCGAAGATATAAAGCTTATGTGAATGATGAGTTAAAGGAAATTTATGTAGATGATGACAAAAGAACTTAATTGGTTATTGGATTATCCAAATTTAAAAATTTATCAATATAAAGAAGGATTTAAGTTTTCTTTAGATTCCGTCTTACTTGCGGAGTATGCAATTATTAAGAAGAGTGATAAAAATATTATTGATTTGTGTACAGGGAATGCTGTAATCCCAATTATTTTGAATTATAAATATCATAAGAAAATTTATGGAATAGAAATTCAGCAAGAAGTGTTTGATTTAGCTAGGGACTCCATTGTAGAAAATCAAATGGAGAATGATATTGAATTAATTTGTGATAATGTTTTAAATATTAAAAATTATTTCCCGGGAAATAATTTTGATGTCGTTCTTTGTAATCCGCCGTATTTTAAGGTTCATCATGATGACTATGTCAATAATAATAAGATAAAGGGGATTGCAAGACATGAAATTGAAGTGAATTTGAAACAAATTATTGAAACGGCAAGTTTTTTATTAAATAGTCGAGGTCGATTTTATATGGTTCATGTTCCAGAAAGAATTGATGAAATCTTTGTTTATGCTCATGCCTTTCATATGGCTGTTAAAAATGTTATTTTTGTTACTAGTAAAGAGGGAAAAGAGCCTGTACTTTGTTTAACTACATTAATGAAAGATGGGAAATTTGGTTGTCGAATTTCTCCTGTGGTTTGTATTGGAAATTTAAGTAGTTATCAAAATTTATTTCATAAGGATGGTGAATTGAGATGAAGTTAATCGTAGGTTTAGGAAATCCTGGTTTAGAATATGATCAAACAAGACATAATATTGGATTTATGGTATTAGATTCTATGGTTCGTGATTTTCGAGTAGAGAAAAAGTTTGAAGCTTTAGTTAGTAAGAAGCAAATTCATGGAGAAGATGTGTTGTTTGTCAAGCCTCTTACTTTTATGAATCTTAGTGGAAATGCAGTTTCTAAAATTGTTCATTATTATCATATTGATGTGAATGATATTTTGGTTATTCAAGATGATTTAGATATGCAAGTTGGAACTTATAAATTGAAGAAGAATAGTTCTAGTGGGGGACATAATGGTATTAAATCTATTATTCAATCTTTAGGTACAGATTCTTTTTTAAGACTTAAAGTAGGTATCTCTAAGGTGGATAAGGATCATGTGATTGATTATGTATTAGGCAAATTTTCTAAATCTGAGTATGAGAGTATTTCTGTTCATTTTTCTTCTTTTCAAAAGATCATACAAGATTTTATAGAACATGGAACTGAATATACCATGCAAAACTATAACCAAAAATAGGGAGGTCTTATGGATTTATTTCAACAGTTTATTTTTGAAGATGGTATTGTTGTAGAAGGGTTAACAAAAGAGTTATCCATTTTTTACGTGTTGGAATGTTTTAAAAAGACCAATAGAAGCATTGTGGTATTAACCAGTAATATGTATGAAGCCAATCTTTTTTATCGATTACTTCTCACTTACACGGATCTTGTTTTACTATTTCCTATGGATGATTTTTTTACAAACGCTGCTATTGCAGTGTCTCCAGAGTTGAAAATCAAGAGGTTGGAAACACTTGAAAAAATTAATAGTACTCAAAAATATATTGTAGTTACCAATTTAATGGGTTATTTAAAATATTTACCTGGTAAACAGGAAGCCGCACATCTAAAGTTATCCTTAAATAAGGGATTGCATATTTCAAGGGATGCTTTAGTGGAAGCTTTAGAAAAACTTGGATATCATCGTGATTCAATGGTTACTAGTACAGGAGAGTATGCTGTTCGTGGTTTTATTATAGATGTATTTTTAAATGGTGAGGAACATCCTATTCGTATTGAATTTTTTGGAGACGAAATTGAATCGATTCGAATTTTTGATGAAGAGAGTCAACTTACTCTTACTCCTATTACGTCGATTGAGTGTAATGCGATTGATGAAGTGGAGACGAGTGAAGTTAGTAGTTTATTAGATTATTTAGAAAATCCCATTTTAATTTCGATTGACCATAATCAAATTGAGGCTTCTTATCATAAGTTGCTTGAAGAAATCTCCGCTTATAAAAATGAAAATGCAGAGATGAAAACTCATTTCTTTTTGATGGAGGATTTGCATCCATCTATGAGTATTTCTATAAACCAGTTGGTTCATTCATTTGATAAGAAGGTCTTAAAATTTCATACTCAAGAAATTGAAAATTTTCGTGGCAATTTTGATTTATTAAAAGATAAGACTTTACAATTTATTAGAGAAGGAAAAACTGTTGTCTTTTGTCTTTCTAGGAGTCATCAGGCTAAGATGATTGCAGATTTATTTGATAGAGATGTTCATTTTTCTCGTAAGCAAGATATTTTAGAAAATAAAATTAATCTTCTTTCTCAAAAGATGAATCATGGTTTTATTTGGGATTCTTATGTTGTAATTTCTGAGTTTGATATAGAAGAGATTAAACAGGAGATTAAGTATAAAAACACCTTAAAGATTGGTAAAAAACTAAAAGATTTGGATTCTTTAAAAATTGGCGATTATGTGGTGCATCTTGCCCATGGAATTGGGATTTATTCTGGTGTTGTTACTTTGAATATGAAGGGACTTCAAAAAGATTATATTCAAATTTTATATGCGGGGAATGATAAAGTGTATATTCCAGTTGAGAAAATATCTTCTATTTATAAGTATAGTGATGCAGATGGTTCAAAGCCTCAAATAAGTAAGCTTGGTACTACGACTTGGCAGAAGAAAAAACAACAAGTTCAGAAGAAAATTCACGATATTTCAAAAGAACTGATTGAATTATATGCTAAAAGAAGTCAAATCAAAGGAGAAGCATATATTGATTATCCAGATGAAGAAGTATTTGCTTCTCAATTTGATTATGAGGAAACAAGGGATCAAAAAAGGGCCATTGCAGATGTGGTTCGAGATTTGGATTCTGAAATTCCAATGGATCGGTTGTTATGTGGTGATGTAGGGTTTGGAAAAACAGAAGTTGCGTTTCGGGCTATGTTTAAAACTCTTTGTAATAATAAGCAAGTTCTTTATTTATGTCCTACAACAATTCTTTCGAAACAGCAATATGAGTCTGCCTGTCATCGTTTTCAAGAGTATCCTATTGAGATTGCTTTATTAAATCGTTTTACAACACCTAAGGAAACGAAGAGAATTATTGAAGGATTAAAAAATGGTACAATTGATATGGTTTTTGGTACTCATCGTTTGTTAAGTAAAGATATTTCTTTCAAAAAATTAGGTCTTTTAATTGTCGATGAAGAACAACGTTTTGGCGTGACGCATAAAGAACGGATCAAGGAATTTAAAAATGATGTCAATGTTTTAACTTTATCTGCTACACCGATTCCTCGAACTTTAAAGATGGCTCTTTCTGGACTTAGAGATTTATCTATTATTGATACACCTCCGGTAAATCGTTATCCAGTGCAAACTTATGTCATTAGCGAGAGTGATGTGTTAATTAAGGATGCCATTTATAAAGAATTAGCAAGAGATGGTCAATGTTTTATTTTGTATAATTATATTGATACGATTGAAGAAAAGATGAATTCTTTGAAACGTTTGGTTCCTGAGGCAAGAATTGCCTATGCTCATGGTAAAATGGATAAAGAAAGTTTGGATCAAATTATGGAGGAGTTTGTAAATCATGAATTTGATATTTTACTTAGTACCACTATTATTGAAACTGGAATTGATATAGCCAATGCCAATACTTTAATTATTTACGATGCCGATCGGTTTGGGCTTTCTCAACTTTATCAATTAAGAGGAAGAGTGGGACGTAGTAATAAGATAGCTTATGCTTATTTACTTTATCAAAAGAACAAAATGTTAAATGATATTGCTGTAAAAAGATTACAAGCTATTTCTGATTTCACTGAACTTGGAAGTGGGTATAAAATTGCTATGAGAGATTTATCCATTCGAGGAGCTGGAGATTTACTTGGTAGTGAACAAGCTGGTTTTGTGGATTCAGTAGGAATTAGTTTATATATGAAGATGATTGAAGAAGAAATGAAAAGATTAAAAGGAGAAGAAGTCATTCATGATGATGAGAAAGAGCCTTTAATAAAAGTAGCGACTCATATTGAAGATTCTTATGTATCTGATGAAGATATTAAAATTGAGATTCATCATAAGATTAATGAGATTGATTCTTATGATGCTTTAATAAGAGTAAAGGGGGAACTAGAAGATCGTTTCGGGAAAATTAGTTCTGATATGGAAGTTTATATGTATGAAGAATGGTTTGAAAAATTGGCTGAGAAACTTCATATTAGTGATGTTGTTCAAAATGAGAGAATGTTAAAGTTTTCTTTAGGAGAAGAGGAATCTTCTAAGATTAAAGGAGATAAACTTTTTTTAGAAGCTTATAATATTAATCCAAAGTTTCAACTCTCTTATACGAATAAGAAAGTTTTTATTCAACTCTCTTTATTACAATTAAAGAATCATTTTATCTATGATGTAGTGAGGTTATTGCAACTTATTTTAGAGGATTTAGAAGTATAATTCCTCTTTTTTTTGTCAAACTATTTTTAGAATTGGAGTGAACTATAGTTGTGAAAGAAATTGGGATTGTAAGGAAAATTGATGAATTAGGAAGAATTGTAATTCCAAAGGAGATTCGAAATACTCTTCATATTAAAAATGGGGATACTCTAGAATTATTTGTTGAGAATAACCTGATTTGTTTGAAAAAGTATTCTATGGTAAATTCTTTAAAAGAAAAAGCGTCTTTTTTTATTGAGGCTTTTCAAAATGCATTTTTTATGGATCTATTGCTATTTGATTTAGAAGTGGTGGTATCTTCTTCGATTCCAAAATTCAATGGTAGAAAGTACCCTATCAAGTTTCTTTCTTTTCTAGAGAAAAGGGAGAAGTATCGATCTAGTAGTGAAGAGGAATGGTTTGAGGGGTTGAAGGGATATTATTTGTTTTCTCCCATATTTAAAAATGGAGAACTATTTGGAAGTGTTTTATTGTTCTCAAAAAATTTAATATCTGATGATTATTATTCTCTTATTAATTTTTTGTCTAATTTACTCTTTTTGGAATAATTATAACTTGCTTTTTTTCTTTTCTGTGATAAAATATCTTTAATCAATGAGGAAGGAAAGAGAGATAGAGTTTCTTTTGTAGAGAATCTAGGGTTGGTGAAACTAGATAGAGAAAACTATCAAAGATGGGTCTGGAGTTGAAGCGATTTCCTGCGTTATAAGGGATGAAAGTGCATGAGTAATCATGAATTAAGGTGGTACCACGGGGTTTTCTCGTCCTTTAGTTCATGATTTTTCTTTTTGAAGAAAGGAAATGAGAGTGAAATGCAAAAGAAGAAAAATGATTTAATGTATCCAGTGGAAAAGAAAATAGTTTATCATTCTTTAGCTGCTGTGGCTATTATTACTTTTATATTAATGATTGTGGCAATTGTGAAAGGTTATTTTTTATTAAAGTAAGGAGGAATCATGATGGAAAAATATTATATTAGTACAGCGATTGCTTATGCATCTGGAAAACCTCATATTGGAAATACGTATGAAATTGTTTTAGCTGATGCAATTGCAAGGTACAAAAGAAGTAGAGGGTTTGACGTTTATTTTCAAACGGGTACAGATGAACATGGGGAGAAAATAGAAGGAAAAGCAAAAGAAGCGGGATTAAGTCCTCAAGAATTTGTTGATCAAACCAGTGCTGAGATTAAACGAATCTGGGATATTATGAATACGAGTTATGATGCTTTTATTCGAACAACGAATGAAGAACATAAGAAAGTAGTCCAAGATATTTTTCAAAAGTTATATGATCAAGGAGATATCTATTTAGATACCTATGAAGGATGGTATTGTACTCCTTGTGAGTCTTTTTGGACTGAAACTCAGTTAGTGGATGGTTGTTGTCCTGATTGTGGTCGTAAGGTTAGTAAGAGAAGTGAAGAAGCTTATTTCTTTAAATTATCGAAGTATCAAAATCAATTACTTGAATATATTGAGTCTCATCCTGATTTTATTCAACCTGAAGCACGTAAAAATGAAATGATTAATAATTTCTTAAAACCTGGTTTACAAGATTTGTGTGTTTCTAGAACTACTTTTGACTGGGGGATTAAAGTTCCTTTTAATGATAAGCATATTGTTTATGTATGGATTGATGCTCTCTCTAATTATATTACTTTTCCAGGTTATGATATTCATGGAGGAAATGAACATTTTAAGAAATATTGGCCAGCGGATTTACATTTGATTGGAAAGGATATTATTCGTTTCCATACGATTTATTGGCCTATTGAACTTATGGCTTTAGGTGTGGAACTTCCTAAACAAGTATTTGGACATCCTTGGTTATTACAAGGCGGAGATAAGATGAGTAAGAGTAAAGGAAATATCTTGTATGCTGATGATTTAGTGGATTTATTTGGAGTGGATGCAATTCGTTATTATCTTTTACACGAAATTCCTTTTGCTAGTGATGGAACAATTACTTATGAACTGATTATGGAGCGAATTAATAGTGATTTAGCCAATATTTTAGGTAATTTAGTAAATCGGACTATTTCTATGGCTAAGAAGTATTTCGATGGTAAAGTAGAAAATAAGAACACTTTAGAAGAACTTGATTCGAACTTGATTGATAGTGTAAATCATTTAAGTGAAGCAGTAGATAAGAAAATGGATAAACTTGAGATTGGTCTAGCTTTAGATGAAATCTTTAATGTTTTGAGAAAATGCAATAAGTATATCGATGACACGATGCCTTGGGTTCTTGCTAAAGAAGAAGAGAAAAAAGAACGCTTAGAGACGGTACTATATAATCTATTGGAATCTATTAAAGTATGCGCTTTAGAGATTATTCCATTCTTGCCAGAGACTGGTGAAGAAATTCTTAGACAAATTCATGCCGTTGATCGAGGTCATTTATTTAAGAATGATTCTATTTATGAGGTTAATGATCCATCTGTGTTGTTTGCTAGAATTGATATACCAAAGAAGTTAGAGGAAATTCAAATGAAAGATACACTGTAAAGGTGCATCTTTTTTCTTGAAGATTTCTTTTTCAGATGTTATTATTTTTTTGAAAGGAATGAATGGAAAACGCAAGATGAGGACAAAAAGTGTCATAAATGTGGCTTTTTAAATAATGTAGATGCTAAAAAATGTATCTATTGTGGAATTGATTTGTTGGAAGATCATAAAAAATCCAAAAAGATTAATTATTGGTTGTTTTTGCTTGTAGGAGTTATTTTTCTTTTTATCATTTGTGCAGTTTTCTTTTTCATGAAATAATTTATGTTTTGTGATACACATTGTCATATTTATAAGGAGTATTATGAAGATATCTCTAGAGTTTTAATAGATGCTTATAAAAATGGTATTTCTTCTTTTATTGTGGATGGTTGTGATGATTCTTCGAATAGAGAAGTATTGGAACTTAAAGAGAAATATCCTCATGTTTTTGTGACTCTAGGAATCCATCCTGAGTCTGTTTCTACATATCAAGAAAAAGATTTAAGATTTATTGAAGAGCATATTCAAGACGATAAAGTTGTTGCTATTGGTGAAATCGGTCTTGATTATCATTATGATAAAAGTTCTAGAGAAGATCAAATCGTCCTTTTAAAAAAGCAATTAGATTTAGCTAAAAAATATCATAAGCCTGTTGTAATACATATGAGAGAAGCAACAGAAGATATGATTTCTATTTTAAAAGAATATCCTGATGTTAGAGGCGTAATTCATGCTTTTTCAGGAAGTTTAGAAATTGCTAAAATTTTTATTAAAATGGGGTATAAATTAGGGATTAATGGTGTGATTACTTTTAAAAACTGTCACTTAATTGATATTTTACCTGATATTATTCATTCCATCGTTTTAGAGACTGATAGTCCTTATTTAACTCCACATCCATATCGAGGTACTCAAAATTCTCCCATTCATATTAAAACGATTGTTAATTTTATTTGTTCTCAGTTGAAGATATCTTCGAAAGAACTTGAGGAAATTACCAATCATAACATGAAAGAAATTTTTAAATTATCTAATAATAGGTAATTTTTTTTTATTTACCTTACTTTTTTTTTATGGTATGATGTACTTAGAATCGGAGGAGTCTCAAATGAAAGAAAAGTTTTTACCTATTGGTAGTGTGGTGATTTTAAAAGATGCTATAAAGAGGATTATGGTTACTGGATATTTATCAGTAGACGAAAACAATAAAGAGAAAGTATATGATTATAATGGGTGTGTTTATCCTGAAGGTTTTTTAAGTTCGGAGCAAGTTCTTTTGTTTAATCATGATCAAATTGATAAAATTTTTTTTGAAGGTATGAGAGATGAAGAACAGAAAAGTTTTGCTCAAAGATTGAATGAATTTGCTAAAAAGCAGGAAAATAGTCAAAAGAAAATTGAATCTTTAGAAGAATAGGGTTGATTAAAATGTTTGGTAGAATACTTTATATTAGTGATAACATTGCAGTTATTGAAAATAAGATGAATAGTAATGCTGTTGCGGATTTAATGAATTTACATTTGATTTTTGAAAGTGGAAATCAAAAAGTTTTAGGAGAAATCTTAGAAGTTAAAGCAAATGAAATTCATGTGAAGTTTTTAGGGGAGTTTAGTAATGGACATTACAGTAATGGTTTAATAAGAAAACCAGGATTAAATAGTAGTATCCGTATTATTTCTCAACCAGAATTATTAGAACTTGTTGGAACTGATGATGAAAAGTCTATGTTACTTGGAAGGAGTGCGGTTTATAAGGATTACTTAGTTTATCCTAAAGTAAACGATTTACTTTCTCAACATATGTGTATTTTTGGAGGAACTGGTTCTGGTAAGAGTTGTGGTGTTGCTCGTATTATTCAAAATGTAATGAGTAATAAAAAATATCTTCCTTATAATGCTAATTTACTTTTCTTTGACTCTTTTGGTGAGTATAAAAATGCTTTTAAAAGTATTAATTCAATTAATCCTTACTATAATTATAAATTTGTGACTTCGAATGTGAAAGACAAAGATGATTTGTTAATCGATATTCCATTGAATTTATTGACTGTTGATGATTTTGCTATTTTATTGCGTGCTGATCGAGCTTCTCAGTTAACAATAATTGAACGCGCTTTAAAACTTGCTAAATATTTTGCTACAGATTCTCCTGAAGCAAGAAAATATAAAAATCAGATTATAGCAAGAGCTTTGATGAACATTATTTATAGTTCTTTAACCGTTGAAAAGAAACGAGATAGTTTGTTTAATTTGTTAAGTATTTGTAATACTCCAGAACTAAACCCTGATATTCAAATTCAAGGGGTAGGATATACTAGAAGTTTTCATGAATGTTTTCAAATTGACTCGAAAGGACAATTTAGTGAAACCGTGATTGCAATCGAATATATATCTCAATTTTTACAAGAAAACCTAGATTTACAAGAAGTAGATGAGGCTGTATTTACTTTAGAAGATTATTATAGTGCGATGGAGTTCTCTTTAATTAGTGATGGCTTTCAAAATAATACGGAACTGAATAATGATGCACAGTTACTGCAGGTTCGATTATATTCTATTATACATAGTAATGTTGGTAAGTTATTTACTGGGAATGGGTATATTTCTAGAGGACAGTTTATTACGAATCTTGTTAGTATCAATAATAAGAAAGCTCAGATTATCAATATTAATCTTGAGGGGTTAGATGATAATATTTCTAAGGCGATTGTTAAAATTTATTCGAGACTTATTTTTGATTTTTCTAAAGATAATGCTAATCGTGCAACGATTCCTTTTCATCTATTCTTAGAGGAAGCCCATCGATATGTTCAAAATGATGGAGATGTTTATTTACTTGGATATAATATATTTGAACGTATTGCTAAAGAAGGTCGTAAACATGGAGTGATGTTAGATATTATTAGTCAAAGACCAGTAGAAATCAGTGATACTGTTATTTCTCAATGTTCTAATTTTTTAATATTTAAAATGACTCACCCTAAAGATGTTAAATATATTGAAGAGATGATTCCAAATATTAGTGAAGATGTTATTGAAAAAATGAAAAGTTTGCAACCTGGTACGTGTGTTGCATTTGGTTCGGCTTTTAAAATTCCTATGATTGTAAGACTTGAGATGCCAAATCCAGCGCCTTATTCATCTAGTTGTGATGTTTCTACTTATTGGAATTCTAAGACGGATATTTCTTCAGAAATTTCTGCTGATATTTTAGGTAACAATTTTTCTGTAGCCAATACTGAGTTAGATGGCGATGCTTTGCAGGCGTCTACAGAAGTCCTTGCAAGTGATGATTTAAAGGTTGCAAAAGATGAGCATAAAAATAAATTTTTGGTTTCTGAAAGTTAGTAGTCAGGAACTTTTTTGACTTTATGACGATTTTATGCTATTATTTTTATATAAAATGAGGTGAGAACTTATGAAAAACATTTTTAGAGTTCTTCGTTATATCATCGAATGCGTCGTCATTATATTTGTAGTATTTATGGCAAATATTAGTACGTCTCAGGAGATTACTACCGTTTCTAATCAAGCCAGTAATCGCGTGATTAATTTAACCACTATGGCTATGAAGCTTGAAAGTGATATTAAAAATGATTTGTATAGTGCCAAAGATACTTATACTGGTGATTTGACTGGGTATGGAGCAGATTGTCCTTTATGCGGGGGCCATTTAGGTTGTACTGGTCAAGATGTGAGGGATGGAACCACTACTTATAATGACCCTGTCTATGGGAATGTTCGAATTGTTGCTTCTTCTAAATCTTTAGCTTGTGGTTCTATTGTTCGTTTTCAACTTGATAAATTATCTAATGAACCTATTGTTGCAATTGTTTTAGATCGTGGTGTTGGAGGTCAGGATTTGGATTTGCTTATGCCTAGTGAGGCGGAAGCAAGTTCTAAAGTAGGAAGAACGACTATCAGTTATGACGTCTTAAGATTTGGTTGGACTAAAGATTAGTCCTTTTTTAGTGCTTTAAAATATGTTACAATTTTTTTGTGGTGATGCTTGGTGGATAAAATTGTTGCTAAGAAAAGTTTAGGACAAAACTTTTTAAAAGATGAGCAAGTCTTACAAAAGATTGCAAATTCTTTTGAAACGCAAGAGAATGATTTGATTATAGAAGTAGGACCTGGTAAGGGAGCTTTAACCAAATATTTAGTTTTAAAAGAAGGAGATTATCTAGGCTATGAAATTGATACTAGAATGGTTGATTTTTTAAGTAAATATACTTCTAAGAATAAAAAAATAATCTATGAGGATTATTTGAAGCAAGATTTATCGAATATTTCTTCTTATCAACATATTTATGTTGTAGCAAATATTCCTTATTATATCACTACTCCTATTATTGAACATACTTTGCATTCTCTTCCTGTAGATGGGATGACATTACTAGTTCAAAAAGAGGTTGCTCAAAGATTTAGTGCCTTACCTGGTTCTAGAGATTATGGGTATTTTACTGTTTTGTTAAATCATTTTTTTACAATTGAATATTTATTTGATGTGGCTCCTGCGCTTTTTGATCCTCCTCCTAAAGTGATGAGTGCTGTAGTGAAATTGGTAAGAAAAAGAGATATTAAAGAAGTTGATATCCATTCTTTTCAATCCTTTTTAAAGTTGATGTTTTCTCAAAAAAGAAAGACTTTGAAGAATAATTTAAAAGGGTATGATTTTCAAGTTATTTCTTCGATTTTACTCAAATATGGGTATTCTTTGCAGGTACGAGCTGAAGAACTCTCTTACAATACAATTTTAGAACTTTATCAAAAACTAGTTTTAAAGAACTAGTTTTTTTCATATATTTTCTTAGGTGGGATTTCATGACATATCAAGTTGGAGATATTGTGACTAGAGAAAGTTACCATCATGATGTTGTTTTTGTCATTGTAAAAATAAAGAATGAAACAGCTTATTTAAAAGGGGTTTTTGTAAGATTAGAAGCGGATGCTCCTTTGGAGGATTTAAGAAAGTATGAAAGTGAAGAGCGAAGCATCGATGATTTTATGATGGATGAAGAAGAGGAAAAACCTCATGATTTTTTTTATCTTCCTGGAAAGATTTTACATATTGATGCAGATTTGGATTATTTAAAAAAATGTATGAAATTTTATAAGAGACATCAAGTAAAGGCGATAGGTAAAAAAATAGAAGAAAAAGAGATGCCATCAAAGATTTATGAACTTCTTGTGAACTATCAACCCGATATTTTGATTATTACAGGGCATGATGCTTATTATCCTAAGAAAGGGAATGCTTCTAATTCTTCGAATTATCTAAATACGAAATATTTTGTAAGTGCAGTCAAAGAGGCTCGGAGATATGAAAAAAGTCATGATAAACTTATTATTATTGCTGGTGCTTGTCAAAGTAATTATGAAGAATTAATTTTAGCAGGGGCTAACTTTGCTAGTTCTCCCAAACGAATTAATATTCATTGTTTGGATCCTGCTATTATTGCTTTAAATCTTGCCAAAACAGAAAGGAGCGAGCAAGTCGATTTGATGAAGTTGCTTCGGAAAACTAAGTATGGTGCAAATGGTATGGGAGGAATTAAATGTCAGGGTATGATGTATGTTGGATTTCCAAGATAAGGAGGACCTGTGAATTTAGATATTGTTCGTGATCGAATTAAAAATATGTATCATAAGGAAGTGGAAGTTCATGTATATGGAATGAGAAATAAATCGAATCATTATTATGGTGTTGTATCTGGAATTTATCCTTATGTTTTTACTGTTTTAGTTCAAGGAAAAGAAAAAAGTTTTAATTATTCTGACGTCATCATTGGTGAAGTTGTTGTGAAACTTACTCAATAATGCTTGCATATTTTGATAACCTGTTTTAAAATATTATTAGAAGTTGTAAAACTTTAGAAGGAGAGTACGTATGAAGATTACATCTG
>JAFUYX010000003.1 GCA_017476885.1 Bacilli bacterium
ATATTTCTTTATTTTTTTGTTATAATTTAAAAGACGCATAGTTTATTACCTCCAATGTTAGTTAGCACTTACATTGTAACATAGGTAATTCTATGTGTCTTTTATTTTGTCCTAACCGGACACTTAACTTTTCAATTTATAGAAACCCTATCACTTTTTCCTAAAAATATCAACTTGATTTAGGAGACAAAACAATATCCACTTCAATCGTATCCCCATCATGATAAATCTTAGCCTTCATTGTTTCCCCAACACTATGGTTATAAAGAAGATATCGAACATAAGCAATACTATCTACTTTTTTACCATCAATTTCCACAATAATATCACCAGCTTTAATTCCAGCTTTTTCAGCCGCCGAACCAGCTTCAACGGACTCAATATACACGCCTTCTTCTAACTCAACATTTCGAAGTTCAGAATGATAATATTGAGCTTCAGCAAGACTTCTCATACTAATTCCTAGGAATGGTCTATCAATAGCCTCTCCCTTTTCTAAATGATTTGCAAAATGAATAGCAGTTTCTATAGGAATCGCAAAACCCATTCCCTCAACTCCAGTCGAAGCAAGCTTCAAAGAAGTAATACCAATAACTTCACCATTGGCGTTCATCAACGGTCCACCTGAATTACCAGAGTTAATAGCAGCATCGGTTTGTAAAACACTCATCATCATATCAGAAGTATTGGAATTACTTAAAGACACGCCAACTAGTCGATTTTTTCCAGATAGAATCCCTCTTGTAACAGTTCCTGAATAAGTAGCAGCACTCACTGGAGCCCCTACTGTAAATACCGTATCTCCAATTCTTGCATCTTCACTGCTTCCTAAAGACGCAACTTTATCAATTTTATCTGCATCTAAAGACAATACAGCAATATCAGAATACAAATCCTTACCATTCACTTCCACTTCTTCTAAAGCTCCATTGGTAAATTCTACCATAATTGAATTTCCTTTTTCAATTACATGATTATTCGTTAAAATATAAGCCGTATCATCATCAATTTTATAAACAAAGCCAGTACCAGTAGCATAGAGTTGTTTATTCACATAAGTCTTTACAACAACAACAGCATCATAGACTTTTTCCACCGCATCAGCAAGTCCCGTATCTGTGACAGTAACATTCTTAATTTCTTTAATTTGTTCTTCTGTAACCGTTTTCATAAAAGGCTCTGGAAAGAAATACATCACCCCATATAAAAGCAAAGCACCAGCAAAAAAAGCAACAAAAGCAATAATTAAGTTCTTTCCCATTTGATTTTCTTTCATTTTTATAACCTCACAATCTCTCCATAATTTTTAGGGAATCCCATTTTATCTAATACTTTTTCCACATCGATTACTTTTAAACGATCGGATAAAATATGAATCTCAAATTCAAGTTCACTCATTAACAAGAAAAAATCATCCTTTCTAAGTAATTGTTTTAAAATAATAATAATCGCAAACAAATCATCTTTTCCATAAACATACTCATCATTCATTTTTGGAATTCTTAATTGAGCATGATATTTCGTATCATCAATCATCCGTTGAGCACGATGATCAAACAAAATATCTTCATGAGCACAGAGATTTCTAAAATTAGCAAGAATAGGCAAATAAATCAACAATTCTCCCTTTGAAATATGAAAATCTTCAGCAATTCTCTCTTGATCATCCGATTTTAATATTTGATATAGTTCACTGACAATTCCAAATGATAGAATTTTTACGGCAATCCATAAAGGAATATATCCATATTTGCTAATATAATGAACTGTAGCCTGATGTTGTCCCCCATTGATTCGTATTTGTCTTTTCATCTTTCTTAACAAATCATCCACTTGTCGTTTTTTGGACTTATCTTGAACAAAGTTTTTAGGACTTAAATATTCCTCCTCTTTAATTCCATATCGACCCGATAAATTATATGCCAAAATACTCTTCATATTATTTTCAATAATCAACAAATTTTTAAAAATAATATTTCGAATATGTCGATCAAATTGAAACATTGCATAAAGCTCATCAAAGGTTGCTCCTGGCAAAAAAAGACGATTAGCTTGGCTTTCCATAAATAAGAACCGATATCCACTAATAAAAAAATAGTTTTCACGAAGTAAAATACTCTTAGCTTCTTCTATATCATAGATAACAAGCCCTTTACTTTGCAATATTTGGATTTGCTCTTCTAATGTCTTAAATGTTTTTGCCATTTCTAGCACCCCAATTCTTACAAAAACCATTATATCACAAAGCTCAAAAATATCATAGAAAAAAAAATTGTCAAATTTGTTAAAGAATTGTGAAATAAATGTGAAAAAAAGATATAATATAAAAGGAGTTGATTTTATGCCATCCATTGTAACCCATCACTATTTTGCAAAAGATGTATTAAAAAAATTGCCAAAAGAGATACAAAATACAATCAATCCTTCTATAGAAACCTACTACATATTTGCACAAAGTTTTGACAATTTATTTTATTATAAATTCTTTACCCCATGGAAAGGAAAAGAAATCCGAGAACTCGGAACCAAAGCACAACAAATAAAAGTAAATCTCTATTTTGAAAATATCTTAAATTTCATCACAAACAACGGGCAACAAAAGAACACAGAAATCTTAGCCTATTTATATGGAAGCATCTGTCACTATTGTCTTGATAGTGCCACTCATCCGTTTATTATCTATGAAGCTGGACACATTTCAGCAAATAAAAAGTATCGTGGAAATCATGAAAAAGCAGAAGTATCAATCGATGCCTATATCTATAAGAAAAAAGAGAACAAAAATCTAAAAAGTGCAAAACTTGCTCATACATTATTACCCAAAATTAAATTATCCAAAGAACTCAAAGAATTATTAGACGAAGTATTTGATACTACATTCCAATTTCAAAATATAGGACAAATCTATGAAGAGTCTTTTCGAACAGGAAATTTTATTTTAAATTTTTTTGTCACCGATAAAACAGGAATCAATAAAACTCTTTATCATATAAAAGACACCATCACACCAAATAGCCATCGAAAATACGCAAACCTAAGTTTTCACGTTTCAAAAATAGATGAAACTTACTTAAACTTAGACCACCAAAAATGGCACCATCCAATTACAAATGAATCACACCAAGAAAGTTTTGAAGAACTATACAACATAGCCTTAAAAACAGCCATAAACATCATCAAAGAAATCCATGACTATTTAAACAAAAAGACCAAAAAGAAAGAAACAATACTACAAACAATCGGAAACAAATCCTATGCTACCGGACTTGATTGCACTCATAAAGAAACCTTTACTTATTTTAAGTATTAACAATAAAACTACGTGCAATCAACCCCGCTAACTCTTGAATATACTCTTCTTGCAAGAGTTTTTTTCTTTCCTGTAAATTAGATAAAAAACCACATTCAATTAATACCCCAGGAACTTTAATTCTAGAATACATATAAAGGGATGAAGAAACTCTTTTTACTTTCAAAGAAGTATGTAAATGCTGATTCAAAACCCTTTGAACACGATTTGCAATTTCATAATTCTTCTCATTAGATGTGGAATAAAACACTTGAGGTCCAAAATACCTAGAATCATCAAGATAATTTAAATGAATCGAAATATAATAATTTGGATTTCTTTCTTGAATCATAGAAATCCTTGCATCAAAATCACTTTTCTTACGATGATAAGCACGAGGGCTTGCAAGATCATAATCTCCTTCTCGAGTCATATACACAGTAGCCCCCAAATCTTGCAACTCATTCTTTAAAAATTGACTAATCTTTAAATTAATCTCTTTTTCATAAATGTCTTGAACCACACTTCCTGGGTCCACTCCACCATGACCCGCATCAATTACAAAAACCTGATGAGCAAGAGGAAGAGAAGCACTAGAAAGGGGAAGAGAAAAAAGAACAAATAAAAGAACAAATAAAAAAACAAATATAAACTCTCTTTTCATAGTAAACAATATGAAAAAAAGAAAAAAAAAAGACCTTCTAAAAAAGTTCTTTAATTTGTTTACAAAATTCTTCTATTTGACCATCTTTTTCAGAAGTAGGTTTATCCTTTGGATCAATCAATGAAATTTTCACATCAAAAGATTTAATTTCTAAATCTTTTTGAAGTTTTTCAAGTGCCTTTAAAGAACCAGCCCCACTATAACAAGCAAAAGCGCAAATTTTTTTCCCTAATAACTCTTGTTGATGATCCAAAATAAACGTTCGAAGTGGAGGTGTATAACAACTAGCCCAAACAGGCGTTCCAAACACAATCACGTCATATTTTTTCCCATCAAAAGAGTACTCCTTTAAAACAGGTTTATCTTTCATAAGAGCGCTTTTCCCACCCCAAAAATATTTTTTAAACCCCTTATCTGGATATTGCTCCTCAGGGACTAACGAAATCAAGTCTGCCCCTAAACAACGAGCAATTTTTTCAGCAACATACTTCGTATTAGAAGACATCGAATAATATACAATTGCAACTTTCATAACAATCAATTCCTTTCTTTTATAATAATTTTGCATGTAGAACTACTCTTTTATCTCCATGAATCGTACATGTAGATAACGTAAGAATTCTATCTTTACTAGAAACATCTACACCATACAAAAAAGAAGAACGAGATTTAATAGTATCTAAAAATGAGGCAAAAAGACTCTCATCAGAAAAAGAGGTCTGAATATAATAATCCTCAGGTTCAATCTCATACGTAGAAAAAACCTGATAAGAAAAAGTTCCACTTCCTGTTACAAAAGTAATCGTTTTATCCTTTGCACTTTTCCTCCATTCTTCAGAAAAAATATCTTTTAAAGAACCAAACATAGAACCATCCATCATATTATGAGCATACAACACAATATTTTGATCAGTACCATCAAATTTATTTTTATAATCTGCAAAAACCCAACCAGCAATATTCCACTTTCTTTCAAAATTATGAGTTAAATAATAATCATTATTACTTGTTTGAACAACGGGATAATCAATATTGATATTAAAAACTTGAATATATGCTATAGTATCAGGATTCATCGACTTTAATAAATCAAAATCAATTTGAACGACTTCATCTTTAGTATATGAATCAATAGATAATTCTACCACTGAAACTGCTTTTTTGATCTCACTTTCAATATTTTTATTCTCATCTACATGATTTTTCCAAACAATAATTTGAAATGAATAATAAAGTACACCACCAAAACAGACGATTATAAATAAAATGCAACAGATTCCTTTTAAATCAAACCTTTTCTTCATAGACAATCCTTTCTATACTTTTATTATAAACAAATTATAGCAAAAATAAGCATAATCGTCTATAACATAAAAAGTTTTCATCCCATGCAAAAAAGCCTGAAAATCAGGCTTTTAAATGTTGAAAATAAATTATCTTTTACTAAATTGAGGTGCTCTACGAGCTTTCTTAAGACCGTATTTCTTACGTTCTTTTACTCTTGGGTCTCTTGTAATCATTCCAGCAGGTTTTAAGATTTTACGATAAGCAGTATCAGCGCTTTGATCTGTATTAGCATCAAACTTAAGTAAAGCTCTAGTAATTGCTAAACGAATTGCTCCGGCTTGTCCAGCATATCCTCCACCTTTAACAGTAACTGTAATATCAAAACGATTTTCATTGTTTGTAAGAGTTAATGGTTGCTTTAAATCCAATACTAAAATAGCATCAGGCATGTATTCATTTACATCTACACCATTGATAGTAATGTTTCCAGTACCGCTTTTTAATATAACTTGAGCAGAAGCTCTTTTTCTTCTACCTGTAGCTGACCAACTTTGTTTTGCCATATATAACTCCTCCTAATCTACCTTAAGTTCAATAGGTTTTTGAGCCGCATGTTTATGATTCTCATCTCTATAAACAAACAACTTCTTTCCCATTGCTCTTCCAAGTCTTCCATGTGGAAGCATTCCCTTGATTGCTCTTTCCATCATTTCTTCTGGATAATTTTGAATCATCACTTTTGCACTACGTTCTCTAAGTCCACCTGGAAATCCAGAATGGTTATAATACTTCTTGTCTTCTAACTTATTACCAGTTAAAACAACCTTATCAGCATTAATAACGATTACATAGTCTCCACAATCAACACTAGGAGTATAAGTTACTTTGTGTTTTCCACGAAGTATCGTTGCAGCTTTTGTAGCTACTCTACCTAAAGTTTTACCACTCGCATCAATCACATACCACTTACGTTCAACATTTTCCTTTTTTTGCATGAATGTACTCATTTTAACAAATCCTTTCATTAATCTCTTCCAAATCCACTTTCCCACGGTTTCTTTTTCCAAGATAACAAAATGTACCAGTTAAAATTATAGGCGAGAAATCCCATAAAGTCAAACAAAAATACACAAAATAAGTAAGATTTTATTCATTTTTGGTAAAATACTCTACTTTTTTTAAATATAATCCTGAAGCAGGGGCTATAAAAAAGCGTTTTTCTATATCTGGATATTCTAAAGATTTAGCAATGCAATCAATGGGAACTTTCCCTAAAGAAACATCTATCATAGCCCCAACAAGACTTCGTACCATATACCGGTAAAAACCACTACCATGAAATTCTATGTAGATAAAATCAGATTCTTCTTGAACTTGAATATCAAATATCGTAGAAACATAATCATCTCGTTCTCCACTCACAAAATTTCTAAAATCATGAGTCCCTACAAAAATAGTGCCGACTTTCTTTAATAATTCAATATCAATCTTTTGTAGTGCATGGTAAGTATAATTCTCTAAAAATGGATTTTTCTCTCCCACATATATTTTATAAAGATATACTTTCTCTTTTACGGAAAACCTTGCATGAAAATTCTCATCCACCTTTTCTATAGAATTCACTGAAATATAAGGACATAAACTACGATTTAACACATACTTTAGTTTACTTTCATCCATATCCACAACAAGCTCAAAAGAAATGCATTGATCAAGTGCATGAACTCCAGCATCCGTTCTCCCTGCTCCTTTCACTTGTACTTCTCTTTTTTGAATCAATGATAAGACTCTTTCCAATTCATTCTGAACTCCACATCCATTCTTTAATCTCTGAAATCCTTCAAAATGACTGCCATCATAACAAATTCTTGCTAAATATTTCATGATACA
>JAFUYX010000059.1 GCA_017476885.1 Bacilli bacterium
CCCTGAAGTACAGATTTTTCCGTTGTTATTACTTCTTTCGTATTCATAGAATTTACTTGCAAGTGCTAATCCATTTCCACTTGACCAGACACTATTATTTCCTTGACTTCCTAAGTTCCATGTATGTTTATCTATCATAGTCTTTGCTGATTCATTTAATCCTGTAGTACTGAAATCACAGGTAGTATAAGCATTTTTACTTGAATTATAACAATTTCCTGTTCCTCTATTCCAGTACAAACTATTATTGGCAGATGTTCCAGCAATGGTATTTCCTGAAGCATCTTCTGCAAGATTTTCTTCATACCCTGGGTTCAGTAGTTTCATTAAATCTGCTCCCTTGTAGGTTCCTGATTCTCCCCATTGATTGACTCCTGCTCCACCATTTACATCTGATGTTGATGTATCCCATGAATAACCTCCAAATGATTCATTTCGAATAAGTTTAATATATCCATCAAATACACCAATGATTCTCCACCCTGCTGTTTCTCCATTAAACGTAACATAATTACATGGATTAGCCCCAACATATCTTAGATTTCCAAAATCGTCATACGCTAGAGTTTTGGTACATCCCGATGTATCTGTTCCTTTATCAATGACTGCAGTTGAAGTAGAATCACTACCACTCACTAATTTAGCAATCGTTTCAGCTCCAGTTAACTTCTTTTCTTTAATTAGTTTACCAGAGATAGTTCCATTAAATGTTTGACCCATTTGACTATTTTGATTTCCATTGTTCTTATAATTATAAACTAGATAGAAAGTATATTTTGGATAAGCTGTAGAAGTGCTATTCTCTCTTACTTTTAGACTTCCACTTTCTTCTATAACTTCAAATTCTTCTTGATATAAGATGTTTAATCCATTCTTTAACACTTTATTATAGAGAGGTGTAAGTCCATTCGTAACTAGAGTATCGACTCTAGAAAACTGAGTTCCACTTTGTGTTAAATCTCCTTCTGTTACTGTTACTTCTGTATTATCGATTGATTTATAAAGTTGAATTTCTACGTCACTTCCAAATATCGATTCATCAATCACTCCTGTTAAATCTAGTTCATAGATTCCAGATCCTTTCGAAACGGGCTCTACTGTAAACTTTTGGATTGCCATGTCCCCTGGGTATTGATTTCCACTGGTATAAGTAGCTTCAGTTGCAGTTAGTTTTAAACTTCCCATCTCTGCTAGGGTAATAGTAGTCTCTCTTACTCCTAGGTTTTGGAATGTTGCTGTAAAGTATGCATAAGAAATACCTGTTACTAAAGTGATTAAGGCTACTATAAGGCCTATTGTTAATTTCTTTTGATTTTTCATTCAACATCCAACTCTTTTCTACTTTTATATACATAGATGGTATCACATTCATTATTTGGTTTCAAGAAAAAAGTTGGAATAATTCAAATGAATATTTAAATACACCAGTAAAAACATGAATGGTTAATTTAGTCTTTCAATTATCAAACTTAATAAATAATCAGAAAACTATATATTACCTATATATTTTAGAAAGAAATTTGTAAAAACATGAAAAATATTTATATTTAAGTCAACGAATTATAGTTGAGAGTAAATGAAACAAGGAAATAATTTTTTATGAAGTATTAATTTAAACATTAGAAACAAGAAGGTCTTTAATAGAAAATAGTACATGATGTTTCTTGTTTTTGCTCGTTTCCTTTTTTGGTAGTTTCCCTAATAGAAATCACTTCATTCTCTTCAAATACATGATCAATTTGAGTATCAATATAAGCTTGATAGGTTTTAAAAGTAAATTCATAAGTAGACCCTACCATAATATTTTGAGCCAAATTTTTTTTCAATAAAACCGTTCCTAAACTATTATCCGCACCCGAAGACAATACTACATAAACCGAATCTTCTATATTGGAAGCCCTCATCATTTCTACATAGTAAGTTCGAACAAAATTACAAGAGGTATAAGAAACTCCCTCACGATAGTAATTTTGACGATTCTTCTTAATTAAAGCGATATTCTTTTCACTAGCCGTAATAATAATGGTTGGTTCAATGGAATAATTATAAATTTTCTTTTCTTTTAAATCTGCAATCAAATGTTCAAAGAATTCCTTTTTATAAAAGAAATTTCGACTTGTCCAGTTCAAATAGATATAATTTCCTTCTTTGCTAATATTTGTTGCCATCGTACTCCCTAAAGGATAATAGTAAAAATCAACTTCTACACCTTCTAAATCATTATTTACAACATAATCAGCAATATTTCCTACAAATACCGTTTTTTCAAGCATAGGAAGTTCTTCTTTTAATACTTCCATATCCATATCATGAGGAGAACCTGCAATAAACTCCGTATCAGCTAGTTCCAAAGTAGCCAGTCCACACCCAAGACCAAGAACCAAGAAAGATAAAAACAAACTCACAAAAAAGATAGTTCCATGTAATTTCTTTCCCAAAACAAAATGATATAATACATCAAATAAAAGAATACCCAGGATAAATAAAGCAATCATAATTAAATAGAATCCAAAATAGGTAACCCCTTTAAAAAGCAAATACATACAGAGAACTAGCATTAAAACCATGATAACTAAGTACGCACTATCAATAAATAAGAATGCCGTACAAAAAAACTTCAAGATATAAACAAAGCCTTTCAATAATTTAAAAGTAATCTTTGCTTCAAATTTATCCTGTTGTTTTTTGTCTTTGGTAGAAGAGCCATGAAAATCTTTCAAATATCTTTTATTAAACACTTTTACAAAAATATATATCACCATTAAAAAATAGGTAATTTCTAACACAAATCGCCATCCGAAGAAAAAAATACGATTAAAAGGACTCGCTAAAATATAGAACACATCTTTTCCTAGTTGAATCAACAATGTAATAGGAAAATAACATAGAGCAAGTAAAAAAATCAAAAACAAAATTTCAAATACAAATCGAACAATTTGCTTAAATCCCTTCTTACTAAAATCATTCATGAGATAAGCTAAAACATCAGAAAGACGATACGTAAAATCTCCAATGGGATCTTCTGCTTCCTCTTTTTTCGTTTTGGAATACTTAATTAATTGAACAGAAATTTCATCCACACTTCCAAAAGAAGCAACGGCTTCTTCTTCACTCATTCCATTCTTAATTCTCTCTTGTATATAAGTATCATAATTATGAAGTATTTCTTCCACTTCTTCCTCACTCAATACTGTTAACTTTTTCTTTAAATTACGTAAAAAAGTTACCTTTTTCATGATTTAAATCCTCCTAACCCCCTCAACCTTAAAAGTATCATAACATGCGTGCACAAAAAAAGCAACAGAACAAAAGTCCCATTACTTCAAAAGAGTTTCTAAAATTCCAAATAGCTGAGAGATAATAAAGTGTGTTGAATAAAATAGAAAAATAAATCTTTGAACGATGTCGGTTAGGGTAAATATAATGTATTAAAAATAGAAACTCTTTTTCCCAAGGAGTCTATTTTTCCTTGGTGATATTTACTATAAAACCCACCTGAAAAGAATTCAAGAGAAGATTTTGACAAGTTTTGTCGAGGCGTGTCAGAAATTGTCGAATTACTCTGTTCTAAGTGCGATGACAGGATCTTTTTTACTTGCCACGCGTGCTGGAATAGCCCCTCCAATTAAAGTTAATAACACACTGACAACAATCAAGACGAATGCATGAACAGGACTTAAAACCGCGACATTCTCTAAATCGGTTAAATTCTTAAGAACAATATTGGTAGGGACCAAAAGAATCATAGCCACTAAAATTCCAAGAATTCCAGACGAAACACCAATAATAAATGTTTCGGCATTAAACACTCTAGAGATATCTTTCTTTCGAGCACCAAGACTACGTAAAATTCCAATCTCTTTTGTTCTTTCCAAAACAGAAATATACATAATAATACCAATCATAATAGAAGATACCACTAAAGAGATGGAAGAAAACGCAATCAAAACTATTGTAATAGCATCCATAATATTAGAAGACAAAGAACTCATCAGATTAGCTTGATCCATATAAATAATCTTTTCTTCCTCTTTTTTCCCTTTATTATACTCATCTAAATAAGCTAAAACATGTTCTTTCGTTTCAAAGTCTTTTGGGAAAATATGAATCACATACGGAGACACCCGATCTCCAAGAAATCCTAAAATGGCCTCTTTTGCTTCTTTTCCTTCCTTCTTAGAAGTATCAAACACTTCTCCACTCATCACATTATAAGATGCTTTTTGCTGTGCCAAAACAATCGAAGACTTTTCATTCTTAGACATCAAATAATCACACAAATCATTCGTATACATAATACCAGCACTAGAAGCCATCTTTGGGTAATCGCTTTTCAAGCGAACAATTCCAACCACTTTGATTTTCAAATTATTTTCATTTCCATACAGTTTATTTAAATCTTGTACAGGTAAATAATACTCTCCAAATTTTTTATAATAATCCTCATTAAGAACAATCTCAAAAGAAGAATTTAAAATGTCTTCAAACGATACTTGTTCTTGATTAGAAAACCCTAAAACTCTCAAAATATCTTCACTACTTCGATTTCTACTATCTACTTCTAAAACAACCTCATCATAAGAAGTTGCTTCCCTTCCCGCAAGTAAATCATACCTTTGAGATACAATAGATAATGCCCCATCCTCTATCACATGAGGAATAGAAGACATGCTAAGAGAAGAAGAAACAAAAGTTACTACTTTCCCATCCACTTTTTGTAAAATAGGAAAATTCATAGAATAATAATAATTCAATCCAAGGACATCTTCAGGATGAATCTTTTTCACATATTCCATATAATCATCAGTAATAACATTCTTATGTAAATAAGTCTGATCTTCACTTTTCTGCATCACCACATAAGAAGTATCTGGATAATCCTCATCACTTGAAGACATCTCATCTTGCATCTTATCAAGAGATTCTTGATCCAAATTCATACTTTGTTTACTGATAATCACTGGCAAAGCACTCAACGTAGTTTCTTCAAAGTTCTTTATTTGTTTATCAAAACCATTTGATAAACTAAGCACTAGAGCAATTCCAATAATTCCTATGGAAGAAGCAAAAGCCGTAAGTAAAGTCCTTCCCTTTTTCGTTTTAATATTATGAAATGATAGTTGCAACGCAGTCCAAAAATTCATTTGAGTTTTGCGTATGACAAGTTCATCTTTTGAATCTTCCTCTTTTTTATAAGGACTTGTATCACTCACCACTTCTCCATCTTTCATCTCCACAATTCGACTTGCATAAGTATGAGCAAGTTCAGGATTATGAGTGACCATAATTACTAATTTATCTTTGGCAACTTCTTGAATCAAATTCATAATTTGAACACTCGTTTTAGAATCAAGTGCCCCCGTTGGTTCATCTGCTAAGATAATATCAGGATCATTGACAATAGCCCTAGCAATAGCCACCCTCTGCATTTGACCACCAGATAATTGATTTGGTTTCTTATGCATATGAGCTTCAAGTCCGACTTTTTTTAAAACTTCTTTGGCTTTTGCTCTTCTTTTTCTTGATGAAATTCCAGATAAAGTCATAGCCATTTCAACATTTCTTAAAATATCGATATGAGAAATCAAATTATAACTTTGAAAAATAAAACCTACACAATTATTTCGATAAGCATCCCAATCCTTATCTTTAAACTTTTTAGTAGACTTTTCATTCAATATTAAATCGCCACTATCGTAGCGATCTAATCCACCAACAACATTTAATAACGTAGTTTTTCCACTTCCACTAGGTCCTAAAACTGCTACAAACTCAGATTTTCGAAACTGTAAACTAACCCCTTTTAAAGCGTGCTGAACAAAATCTCCAGTTTTATAACTCTTCTTAACATTTTTTAATTCTAACATAACAATTCCTTTCTTTTTATCTTATGTCTTTCTTACCACGTGTATTATTATATAGAGTAATTCTATTGATTTCAACTTTTTTTTAGATTTGAGTTCATTTTTATATTGACATTTCAAATCAATCTGCTATATAATGAACATGTACTTGCCTGATTAGCTCAGTCGGTAGAGCGCACGGCTGTTAACCGTTAGGTCGTAGGTTCGAGTCCTACATCAGGCGCCATTTAAGAATATTAAAGAGTGTTTTTATAGCACTCTTTTTTGTTTTTTTAATTTAATTAGCGGGAATTTCCATTGTTTTAACGATATAGCCATTATTTTTTTGACTAGATAAAATATTAGCATTTAAAGTTATTACGACATATTCATCTGTACTTAAAG
>JAFUYX010000060.1 GCA_017476885.1 Bacilli bacterium
ATGAGATATTGTGTTATAATCTTTTTCTAACACGGTTGCTTGATAGTAAGGTTCATATGCTTTTGTTTCTGATGATGGAATGGAGATGGCTTTGGTTTTAGAAGAAACCAGTTTATTCATGAATTTTTGATAATTACAATTGATTGGATTATCATAATAAGATAGTAGTTTTTCTTTTTCTTGTTCTGCAATGGTATAAATAGATACTTTTTGGTTGTAAGTTTGAGTCTCTTCTTCTAGTCCTGTTTCATAATAAGATATGGTGTCAATGAGATTCTCAGTGTTTGTTTGATCTTCTAAATAAGGTAGTCTTTGAGAGAATCCTGCTGAGGAAAATTGATATAAATATTCTTGATATGTTTCACATTTTTCTTTGAAGAAGGGAATCTGACCATGTTGAAAAAATGCTAATGAGATTATTCCCGTAGATAATAGATAGGGATAAAATTTATGAAAATACAGTTCTAATTGGTCTAAAGTTTTCATTTTCTTTAATTTTGATAAAAATATTTTTTCTCTATTTAGTTCTTCTTTTTTCTCATCTATTTGTTCTATTTCAGATAAATACATCTCTTGTTTTGCCATTTCAGTTATATCACACATACAATTACTTCCTTTGCCGGTTACCATTTTAGCATAAAAAGAGATTTAAAATCAATGAATTTTATGATAGAATTATTTTGGAGAGTGGAGTTTATGCGTTGTAAAAAGTGTAATCAGCAGAATGTGAATCATGCTAATTATTGTTATTTTTGTGGTGGAGTATTCTCTGAAGAAGAGCGAAAATGCGCAAGAGAAAAAAGTGTTTGGTATAAATTGGTTCAATTAAAAGATCGATATGATACAATTACTCTATCTAAGATTACGGGGTCTAAAGCTTTTCAAGTGGGAAGTATTATTGGTACCATTTTAATTGGGGGATATTTTATTATCCAAAATGGTTATCAATTTAAATTAAAGGAAAGTGATTCCTATACCTATGAGTATAATATCAATGAAAAAGAATATTACGTGTATTTAAAAAATGATGAAGCTCAATTAAATTTATATGCTCCAGAAAGTGTGAATCAATTTTATGTTAGGTATTATTCTGAAGATAATGAGTTATTGAGTGAAAATGGATATGATAATATCGAAGATGTAAAAGTAGAGGTTCAAAATAATAATCCAAGGAATTATTATAAGATTTCTTATGATAAAAGCGAAAATGACATCAATACGATTAAAATATATACGTTAAAAGAGGCTAGTAATGAATAAATGCTATTGTCCTTTCTGTGGAACTATCAATCTTCTTAAAAACAAGAGATGCATGAAATGTGATTGTAAACTCAAACCTTATGATCAAGATTTAGCAAAGTTACTCTATGACCAAGTAGAAGGGGATATTAGGGGAGGTTTTGTTTCTTCTATTTTAGCTTTTTTACAGGCTCATACTTATGGAATGATTTTAACAATTACTCTCATTGCGGTTGTGGTTCCAAACGTGATTTTAGCAAGTCAAGGAAATGAACATAATGTAACTTCAAAGCCTGAAGTTCTTGTGAGTACACTGAGTTCAAGAGGATATGAATCGTTAGAAAGTCTATATTTGGATTTCTTGAGTGATTTAGAGCAAAAAAATTCCTTAGAAAAATATCGTTATGATTCTTATTATGAAGTAGATGAGTCCAAATTAGGGGATCGGTTGACGTCTTTTTTTGAGAGTGAAAACAGTCTTCTTCCTAATCATCCTTACTATGTAAGATTTATTTCTAGTGCTTTTGATTTTTCCAATCCTGATGAAGAATATCAGTTAAATCCATTGGATGAATCAATAGCTAAACAAATTGATGATTTAAAAATGCTTCATGTATATTTATTGGATTGTGAAGGGAATTGTGAATACTCTATTGAACATGGAAGTGCTCCTTTTGAGATGTTTTACTTTCAATTTGTTAAAAGAGATTATAAATGGTATTTCTTAAAAGTAGGATATGAATCTTCAGGGTATGAAATAGATCCTAGTTTTCAAGGTTATATATTAAATGGGGATTTACACAGACTTCATTAAAAGGAGATGAATATATGCAAAAGTGTTATTGTCCTTTCTGTGGAACTATCAACCATCCACGCAATAAACGATGTATGAAATGTGATTCTAAACTCAGACCTTATGATCAAGATTTAGCAAAGTTCTTCTATGACCAAGTAGAAGGGGATATTAGGGGAGGTTTTGTTTCGGCTATTCTCACCTTTTTACAGGCTCATACTTATGGAGTGATTTTAACAATTACTTTCATTGCTGTTGTGGTTCCAAACGTAATTTTAGCAAGTCAAGGACATGGAGGAAAGGTCACTTCAAAACCAAGCATCTTACTTACTCAAGAAACAAATGTCAAACAGTATTTTTCTTCAAAAGAAATAATGCTTGATTTTATGAAAGACTTGACATCATTTAAAAAATTGGATAACTATTTATATGAACACTATTTTGAGGTCGATCAAAATAAATATCATAATAACTTAGATAGATTAAACAAAGTGTTAAAGGAAAAAGAGGCCAGTAATCAAGACTACTATTTAGAATTTGCTCGTCATCGTTATGAAAACGCAGACCAAGAAGAAGTCTATCGTTATGGGGTTGGAATTGAAGAAGAATATGAGTACATTGAAGCCGTTGATATGATTATGGTTTATGTTTATAATTGTACAAATAACGAGTGCAAAGGAGATGAGGGAATCAATAATTCTCCTAACAGTCCAACGGATTGGTTTTATTTACATTTCGTAAAAAGAAATGGGGTTTGGTATTTTTATCAAATTAGTGATGATGCTGCCGATTGTCTCGTTGATGATACGAATTATTACTATATCAAGGATGGAATAG
>JAFUYX010000061.1 GCA_017476885.1 Bacilli bacterium
AAATAATAAATGGTATGAGTCCTGATGGAGTTCTTATCTATAATGGAGATAATGATATGCTAAAGACGATAGGAGAACTCCCTCAAAAGAAAATTACCTTTGGTTTAGAAGAAACAAATGATTATAGAGCAACAAATATCAGTTTAAAAAATGGAGTAACCACCTTTCAAGAACAAGACAATGCCTACCAAATTCCCGTGTTAGGAGAAGTATTTGTCTATAATGCTTTAGCTTCAATTGCTGTAGCAAGAGAACTAGGGTTGAGTACAGAAGAGATTCAAGAAGGCTTAAAGAATTTAGAGATGACTAAAGATCGGATGCAACTCATTCACACTTCCAAATACACCATTTTAAATGATACTTACAATGCCAATCAAGAGGCCATGAAAAGTGCCATAGATACCTTATCTACCTTTGAAGGAAGAAAAGTGGCGATTCTAGGAGATATGTTAGAACTAGGAGAGTATGAAAAAGAAATTCATGAACAGATAGGAGAATATCTCAACGGAAAAGTCGACCTTTTAATTACGATTGGAGAGATTAGTAAGCATATAAATAAGAAATGCAATCAAGAGAATGTTCATTTTACAACCAAAGAAGAAGCCATGGAAGAACTTCCAAAACGCTTAAAAGAAAAAGATACCATACTAGTCAAAGCAAGTCATGGTCTAAAACTAGGAGAAATTGTGAATTTTTTACAAAATGAATTGAAATAAACCAGATTTTATGGTAAATTATTATTGTTATTCATGAGGAATTGTCTTATTCCTTTTCTGGTCCGTTGGTGAAGTGGCTTAACACATAGCCCTCTCAAGGCTACATTCAGGAGTTCGAACCTCCTACGGATCACCAAGTTTGTTTATAAAGTCCTTATAATAAGGATTTTTTCATATAAAGGAAGTGTGGGAAATGCGTTATAACGTGGTAAAAGATGCCGGTAGAATCATTAAAAAATCAAACTACATTGCGGAAAATCCAAAATCTAATAAGAATCACTGGAATCAAGTTTTTGGAAATTCCAATCCCATCTGCTTAGAACTAGGAATGGGAAGAGGAGAATTCATTAAGGGAATGGCCAAGAAATATCCCAATAAGAATTTTATTGGTTTAGAACTGGATGAAAATCAAATTGCTACTGCTGCAACCAAACTAGAAGGATTAACTTTAAAGAATCTAAAACTCATCCATGCGGATGCTTCGACGATAGCTGATATTTTTGGCAAAGAAATTGATACCATTTATTTAACCTTTTCAGAACCATGGCCAAAACCTCACGATGAGAAAAGAAGATTTACTCATCCATCTTACCTTAGAATCTATGATCGAGTATTTAAAAAGAACAAACACATTATTTTAAAAACTGATAATAAAAAGTTATTTGCATACTCTCTAGAAACCCTATCTCAATATTGGTATTCTTTTGAAAGAGTCAGTTTAGATTTACATCGAGACGAAAACCCAATTGAAAATATTATGACTGATTTTGAAACCCAGTATTACAAAGAAGGAAGACCTATCTACTATGTAGATGCAACTTTCGAATCTTAGAAAAAGTACTATTGCTTTTTCTTTTTTCTTGGTATAATGGATAAGAATAAAAGGAGTAAACAAATATGAAAATTGCATTAATTAATGAAAATAGTCAAAAAAAGAAAAACTCTCTTATTTTAGGAGTTCTAAATAAAGTGGCCCAAAAATATGGACATGAAATCTATAACTATGGAGCCAGTGAAGACAAGGAAGCAAACATCGATTATGTAGGAGCAGGGCTCTTAACGGGAATTTTATTAAATACCAAGACTGTTGATTTTGTGATTACCGGTTGTGCCAGTGGATGTGGAGTAATGATGGTAGCAAACACTTTACCAGAAGTAGAATGTGGTTATGTAGCAGACGCAATAGACGCTTCGTTATTTGCCCGTGTGAATGCCGGAAACGCCATTTCCATTCCTTTTGGAAAATACTTTGGAACAGGAGCAGAACTCAATTTAGAAAACATCTTTGAAACGTTATTTTCAACCACACCTGCCATAGGATACCCAAAAGAAAGAGTAGAAATTCAAGAAAATCAAAGAAACGCTTATAAAGAACTAAAAAGTTTAAGTACCAAAGATATGTATACCATACTAGATAACATCGACAAAGATTTATTAAAAGGAATTGTGAAAAACGATTACTTTGAAGAATTCTTTTTTGCTAATTCTTTAGATGACGTCATAGGTGAGTATTTAAAAGAGTTCATCGATGGATTAGATTCTTGAGATGTCGTCTATAATGATAAAAGAAATAAAAGTTTTTTATAGAAAACTAGCCATTATTTTTTCTTTTATGATATACTCTAGTTAAGAGAGGAGAAAACTTATGCTAAAAGTAGAAAATGTCACCAAATACTATGGAGACAATCTAGCTGTAGACAACTTGTCTTTTGAAGTTCAAGACGGAGAAATATTTGGGCTTCTAGGAGTCAATGGTGCGGGTAAAACAACAACATTTCGAATGATTATAGGACTCTTAAATCCAACCTCAGGAAAAATCACCTTAAATGGTTCTCCAATCAACTATGATGTGACAGACAGCATTGGCTTTTTAACCGAAGAGAGAAGCCTACTCACCAAGATGACCGTGAAAGAACAATTAATCTACTATGGAACCTTAAAAGGGATGAAGGAAAAAGATATTTTAGAAAGAATGGATGAATGGTTAAAAAAATTTGAGATTAGCGAGTACAAAGATCGAAAAATCAAAGAACTATCCAAAGGAAATCAACAGAAAGTTCAGTTTATCTCGGCTGTGATAAATAATCCAAAACTACTCATTTTAGATGAACCATTCTCAGGACTAGATCCTATCAATGTTGAAATGTTCATGTCAGCCATTAAAGTGTTTAAAGAGAAAGGAAGCAGTATTATCTTCTCGTCTCATCGGATGGAACATGTGGAATTGTTTTGTGAAAAACTGGTCATCCTAGTCAAAGGAAAAAGTGTCCTAAAAGGAGAACTTAAAAAAATTAAAAAGGATTATCGTAAAAAGAATATTCATATCAAAGGAGATGTGGATGAAGAGATTTTGAAAAAAATAGAAGGAGTTGTTTCTGTAGAAAAGAACGCCGAAGAATATATCGTTAAAATTGAAAGTGATGATTATATTGATGATGTATTTGATAAAATCAAAAAATCAAAACACATTACGAAGTTTTCAGTAGAAGATCCAACCTTAAATGAAATCTTCCTAAGCAAGGTAGGTGAAGCTTATGAAAACTAAATGCAAGTTCTTGATTAAACAAAGTTTGAACAAAAAGATAAATACCAAATCATTCAAAATCGTCAACGTCTTACTGTGTCTCCTCCTTATTGGTTTATCCAATATGGACCGAATTGTTGCTTTCTTTGGTGGAGATTTTGCCAACGAAGTGACAATTGTCGTCAAAGATGACGTAGGCGTTGCTCAAAGTTTTAAGACTTTATTTGAAGAAAACGTCAAACTCTTACAAGATTCCAAATCTTTTAAAATCGAAGAAGCAGATGAAACTTTAGATAAAGAAATCGAAGAGATGAACTTAGAAGAGAATCGTGAAAAGAGAATCGTTCTTCATATTGAGAATGACGATGCAAATTATTTAAAAGTCAATATTATCAGTTATGATGAAAACTCAACCGTGACCAATCAAATGATCATTTCTACGTTAAATACAATCAAATATAACATGGCTGCTGTAGCAAATGGAATCACTCCAGAAATCCTAGATAGTTTATCTACCCCAATTGAAACAAAAATTACACTAACCAATGAAGAGGCTCAAAACCAAAATGGAAAAGATGTAATCTCTGCTATAGTGACCTTAGTCATTATTATGCCATGTTTCTTCTTAATTGTTTATTTAGTTCAAATGATTGGAGCAGAAGTGAACGATGAAAAAACTTCAAGGGGAATGGAAATCATAATTTCCAATGTTTCTCCCAAAGTGCACTTCCTATCTAAAATCATTGCTGGAACTTCCTTTGTTCTAATTCAAAGTGTATTGATTTTCTTATATGGAGTAATTGCCATTTTGATTCGTCAAGCACTAGGCGGAAACGATGCCATAATGAGTTTAGATGCGGTAAGCAAAGCAGGTTCTCTATTAGAGACAGTAAAATCTTCTGGAGTAATAGAAACTCTATTACAAGGCCTTCCATGGATTATTCTATTACTAGTTGTGTCATTCCTTGCTTATGCAATCTTAGCAGGAGTGCTTGCCTCAGTCACTACAAGCAATGAAGATTTTCAACAATTGCAAACACCACTCATGCTTGCCATTATGGCGGGGTATTACTTAGCTATTATTGCGGTAGGGTTTGAAGGAGCAGTATTCATCAAAGTGGCTTCCTACATTCCAATGCTTTCCTTCATGCTTTCCCCAGTCCTATTCATGTTAGGTCAAATTACCATTTGGGAACTAGCAATTTCAACACTGATTATGATTGTATTTACAGGAATTATATTTAAATATGGACTAAGAATCTATAAAGTAGGAATTTTAAACTACTCCTCAAGCAATTTATGGAAAAAAATGTTTGAATCTATTAAGCAGAAATAAAAGGGATACTTGAAAGTTCTCTTTTTTTACTCTATAATGGATATAGAAAGTAGGTAAGTTAATGAAATATATTACATTTGCAGTTCCATCTTATAATTCACAAGATTATATGGAGCATTGTATCAACAGTTTATTAAAAGGTGGAGAAGATGTAGAAATTATTATTGTTAATGATGGCTCTAAAGATAACACCAAAAAAATCGCGGATAAATATGCAAAAGAATATCCTAGCATTGTAAAAGCAGTTCACAAAGAAAATGGAGGCCATGGTTCAGGGGTCAATAAAGGATTAGAATTAGCCACAGGACTTTATTATAAAGTAGTAGACTCTGATGATTGGGTAGATGAGAATGCATTAAAAAAAGCCTTAGAAACCATTAAAAAACTTCATAAAGAAAAAAAAGATGTGGACATGATGGTAGTCAATTACGTCTATGAAAAAGGAGACAAACAAAAAGTCATATCTTATGAAGGAACTCTCCCAGAGAATAAAGTATTTACTTGGGATGAAGTGGGGAGATTTAAAACAGGACAGTATTTGCTTATGCATTCCGTTCTTTATAATACAGAATTTTTAAGAGGTACAGGAATAAAACTACCAGAACACACCTTCTATGTAGATAACATCTTTGTATACTATCCACTTCCGCATATTAAAACAATGTATTATTTAAATGTTGATTTCTATCGTTACTTTATTGGAAGAGAAGACCAAAGCGTCAATGAACAAACAATGATCAAAAGAATTGATCAACAAATCTTTGTTACTAAAACGATGATTGATTTCTTTAATCCATATGATTACTGGGAAACAAATAAAAAATGTGCAAAGTACCTAATTCACTACATAGATATTATGATGAGCGTTTCAACCATCTTAATGCAAGTATCAAATACGGAAGAGAATATGGAGAAAAAGAAAGAACTATGGGCATATTTAAAAGAAAAGAACAGCAAACTATATAAAACCTGTAAAATTTCGGTATCAGGATTGAGTAACTTACCAAAATTCATCTCTATTCCAGGATATAGAATTGCTCAAAAAATCTATAAATTTAATTAAAAAGACAGAGAGGGGAAGATTATGCCAAACGCATTTATTACGAATCGAAGCGAAGTAGAAACAATAATCAATTTAGTGGAATTCATAAGCATATTAAAAGAAAAAGGAGAAGAGCATTTATGGTTAAAAGATTTTCTTCGTTTTTACAAATCATTAAATGAACAAGAACAACAAATTTTACCAAAAACCGAAAATGTTCCCATGCTAATTCAACAAATGTACAGGAATAAACTATTAAAAGTATTAGAAGAGATTCAAGATGGAGAATACATAATATTAGATAATCCACAAAAAGAAAAATATGACAAACTTTATCTTGACCCCAAGAAAAAAGAGGAATTGGAATTACTGAATAAATTAAGCGAGAAATATATTGCCCACACGAAATCTTTAGAACCAATAGAAGAACAAAGAGATGAGGTACCAATAGAGAATAATATCATTTCGATAGAAGAGTATAGAAAGCGTTATAAAGACCAAGGAAGAAAGGAACGGAAAACAATTCAAACAATTCAAGAACTTTTTGAAAGTTTTTTAGAATATCTTTCTCAACAAGGTTTCAAATATGTTGAAAAATCAAAATTTAAAACTCTCTTTTATCCACAAGATCGAATGGTATGCTCACTAAAACTATCGTTATTTACAGGTAGAACGTTCTCTCCTGGTGAAGATACCGCAAAGCTCTATCAAAACTATTTTGAGAATACAAATTATCATTCTTCTATATTAAAACCAATTGATGCTGATTTTGAAAAGTATGCTTTGCCTGATTATTCTAACGCTGAAAAGAAGCAATACTTAGAAGAACAACTAACAGAAAATGATATACAAATCTTAGAGGCATTAGTTTACTGTTATCATACAGGTGTAGATATACTAGATTATTCTTCTACAAAAGAACAATTACGAAAGTAAGTTCTTTTTTTTTATCAAACGAGTATAATAATTTAGGTGATGAACGAAGTGATTTCTAAAGAAAAATCTTTGATTTACTACTTAACTTATTTATATGCTTCCAAAGAAGGAATCGTTCAACGAATAAATCAACTTTTATACCAGATTGTTGTGACTGAAAAAAAAGAGATTCAAAAAGAACTCGAACAAATATTAAAATCGGAAATCAATCATCTAAAAATAATTGGAAAAATCCTCAAACAAAACGGATATTATCCTGTTTTTGCTACAACCATTTCAAATACGAAAAAGTACTGGAATGCCTATGACTTATACTATGACCAAGATAATAAAAGCATTTTAGAAATCGATATCGACCAAAAGAAAAAGGCAATTTTTCACTACCAATTATTTCTCAAACAAATCACGAATCCAACGATAAAAAAAACAATGGAACACTTCCTAGAAGAAGAATACATTTACTTAGAAAAATTATATAATCTTTATCAAAATGAAAAGTAAATGTATAAGGAACTTATTTCCACTTTCTCTTTATTCTTTTTCATATTATAATGGAAATAGAGAAGGATGGATGCCTTGTGTATGATGTAATTGTGATTGGAGCAGGGAATGGGGGATTGATGTCTGCTTTAACTTTACAAGAAAAAGGGAAAAAAGTCTTACTGATTGAAAAAGAAAACTACGTTGGAGGACTTTCTCATTCATTTGTCCGAGGAAGATTTGAATTTGATTTAGGACTAAGAGGAATGTTAGGGTACGAAAACAATGCAACACAAGGGAGCCTGTATCACTTATTTTTAAGACACCAGTTAGAAGTAGAAGTTGCCTCTTCGAAAGAACTATATACATTAATAGCGATGAATAAAAAAGAAATCTACGACCTACCAATCGGAATAGAAGATTTTATTGAAAAAATAGAAGAGTATGTACCACGCTCAAAAGAACCTTTAAAAAGATTTTTTGATTTAGTAAAAGAAGTAAATAAAGCTATAAAGTATTTAGAAGAAAACAATAATAATCCCAATAAACAGATTTTGAATAGAGAATTTAAAAATTTCATGACCGTTGCCCCATATTCTACAAAAAGAGTATTACAAAGTATTCATATGCCTCCAAAAGCAAGAGAAATACTAGAAAGCTATGCCCTGTATTTAGGGTGTCCAGCAACAGAACTGAGTTTTGTTCATTATGCAAGAGTACTTGTATCTCTAATTCAAAATGGGTTTACCATACCAATTCATACCAGTTATGATATCACATCTCAAATATTTGAAAAATACAAAGAACTTAATGGGGAATATCTATTAAATAGTGAAGTAAAAGAGATTCTTGTGAGTCAAAATACCGCCCACGGAGTGATCTTAAAAAATGGTCAAAAATACGAAAGCAAATACATCATAGCAAACATATCAAAAAGAAAAGTACTAGAAAGTATGATCAAAAAAAATCTAGTTCCAAAGAGTGCTATGGAACTAGAACAAGCGAGATCATTAGGAGCTAGAGGAATCGTTGTATACCTTGGTCTAAACAAAAGCGCAGAAGAATTAAATTTTAAAAAATACATGTATCTCATTTATAATAGTTTAGACTCTTTTAAAGAATTTAAAAAAATGAAAAAAACATTTTCTGGAAATATAGTGGCCACCATTTATAATAATGCTTATGCTTCGTATTCGAAGAAGGGAACCTGTATTATGGAAATCTCTTCTCTTATCTATGGAGATGATTTTACCTGCCATGCAAACTCAGAAAACTATCTAGAAATAAAAGATAAAATCGCAGATCATTTTATTACGACATTTGAAAATGCAACAGGAAAGAAAATAAGAGATTCTATTGAAGAAATGGAAGTAGCAACCCCACTGACTTTTGCGCGTTACTCAGGACATCCATCAGGAGTAATTTTAGGATATCTCCCATACAAAGAAGATGGCATGATTCCAAGAATAGTGAACGCTTCCAAAGAAAAAGAAATTCATAATCTTTCTTTTTGTGGTTCGTTTGCTTCTCCTACGATGGGATTTGCCTCTTCCTTAATCAATGGCGAAAAAGTAGCATTGCAATGTATAAAGGAGATGGAAAGATGAGCAAAATTCAAATAAGCAAAATACCAACCATAGACCAATTGAGATATCATAGCCTAGGAAAAAAAAGAAAAAAGAATATTTCTAGGGAGTCTCAAAAAGTATATGATAATCCAATAAAAATCAATGATTTAGCTTTAGAAATGCATCCCGAAAAAATTAAAATGGTAGTGAAAAATATTATAGACGAGAATTCTCAAGCAAAAACAATTTTTCTAGAAAAAGAAAAGAATCTTCTACCAGTCTATAGAGGTGGAGATCAAATTGCTATCTATCTAGGGAAAAAACAAGATTATGCCACTCAAACATACTCCATCAGTGGAAATCCATTAAAAAAAGAATATTGCATCACCATTTTAAAAGAGGATACAAAAGTATCAAATAATTTATATGAAAAAACAAAAATAGGAGATATCATTGAAGTATCAGAACCATTTCGAAATATTTTTTACAATCGAGTCCTAGATCAAAAAGAAGTACTCTTCCTTGTCAAAGGACTGTCCATAACAACAATTTATCCCATTATAATCGAAGTCTTAGAAAAAAAACTTGTAAAAAATGCAATCTTACTTTGGGAAAAAGATCAAGAAGAATATGTTCGAATTCAAAAAGAACTGAATAAACTCATCCAAAAAAATCTTCATTTTCAGATGATTGCTTTGGATGAAAAGAATACTAAAAAAACAAAAGAAGCCTTAGAAAAAATAGACTTAAATCATAAGAGTATTTTTGTTGCAGGAAATCCTTCGTTTTATAAAAGAGTAAATACAATATTAAAAGACTTTGAACTATCCTCCAACCAAGTTCATTATGAATTAAAAAAAATTAAACCTTCGAAATTAGAAACAAAAAGTTATTATATGACAGTAATTACGAAAGAGGAGAAAAAAAGAATCTCTATTCATGCCCAAGAAACAATTTTAGATTCTCTCTTAAAATCCGGAATCAAAGTAAAATCCAAATGCAATATTGGAACATGCGGATATTGCAAAAGCAAACTCATCAAAGGAAAAATCAACACCGATCAAACATATATGAGATATGCAGACAAACAAAATCATTACATTCATCCATGTGTGAGTTATCCTTTATCTAACATCACCATCGAACTTCCATTTTAATCTTGTCTAGAAAAGAAAAACAAACTATAATAATAAACTAGGTGAATCAAGATGAATAAGATTATAAAATTTAAAAAATCCAAAGGAAATACCTATATCCTATATTTCGATTCCAAATCGATAACACTATATGATGATATCATTACAAAGTATGAACTAATTCGCAAAAAAGAAATATCAGATGAAGAATTAGAAAGCATTGAAAAAGAAAACCATAAATTGGCTGCATACTATAAAGCACTAGCTTACATAAATATCAAGGTTCGCAGCGAAAAAGAAGTAAAAGAATACTTAAAAAAACAAGGTTTCCTAGAGCAGACAATTTCATATACAATTCAAATTTTGAAAGAAAAGAAATACATAGACGAAAGTAGGTATATTGAACTCTATATAGAAGATAGCATTCGCTTAAAACTAGATGGGCCAGAAAAAATTAAAAGAAATTTAGTCCAATTAGGCTTGCCAAATGAAAAAATAGAGAATTATTTGCAAGAAATAAATCCCTGTATCTGGGAAGATAAAATCCGTAAAATCATATCTAAAAAAAATCGAACGAAACATTCAGAAAGTGGAGTAGTATGGAAGAGAAAAATCGAAAGTTACCTCTATCATAATGGATATTCAAAAGAAATGATGGAACCCATGATAAGTGATCTTCAATCCCAAGACGATGACAGCACCTTAGAAAGGGAAATTCAAAAGTGGTTAAAAAAGTATTTACAAAAATATCGAAAGGAAGAAGCTTATTTAAGAGTGAAACAAAAACTAATCGGAAAGGGATATCAAAAAGAGAATATCGAAAGAATTCTAAAAAAAATAGAAGAACAGAATTAAGTTCTTCTATTTTTTAGTTACTAGTATTTCTTGCTTGAGCAATTTGATTAGCGATATAATTAGAATACTTTGTTTTGATATCTGAATCTTCAATATTCATCCCATATTCTTTACGCATCTCATCTAATGCAGTAACACGAATGGTTGCATCTTCCTCTAATTTTTGAGTTCCTAAAGTATCGGTTATCTCGCTTCTTTTATCATCTAGACTTGCTTTTTCTTTAGCAGATTCGCGGAAAATTACATGATAACCAAGATCAGTAGTAATGATAGATTTAGAATACTCTCCATCTTTTAAACTACGAGCACTCTTTAAAATTTCATCATAAGAGCTGGTTAACGTTCCTGTGTTTACAGCGCCAAGAGAACCACCAATATCTTTTGTTGCATCATCCTCAGAATATTGTAATGCAAGTTCTTTAAAGGTTTCAAGTTTATTCTCTGCCTTATTTAACTTTTCAATCACTTCATTAATTTTTTTCTTTGCAGCTTCTTCTAATTTTGCCTTTTCTTCTTCACTGGTATCATCACTAACACCCGTTTTAACTAAAATGTGATCAATCACAATATCTGGATAAATATTTTTATCGTAATAAGACTGAATTTCAGCATCGGTAACTAAAGATTTGGCATAATCTTCAATCGCTTTATTACGAAGATTCGAAATATAAAGAGTTTCTTTATATCGATCTAAAGAACCAAAATAGGAAATAATTTGTTCTTCCCCATAAGCATCTTTCATTGATTTAACAGTAGTATCTGCATTCTTTTTCGCTTCCTCTAAATCACCTTCATATTTTTTTTCTAATAGTTGCTTGTCCATAATATCAATAATAGTTTCTAAAGCATAATTTTCTTTCATAGCTTCATAAAGTTGATTGGCAGAGATTCCATCCGTTCCTTCTTTAAATGAAATGACCGCTTGACTTCCATCACTTAATGTTGGAATGCTTCCACATCCACATAATAATAAAGTACATACCCCAAGGGTTACTAATTTTTTACCTTTTTTCATAATATTCTCCATTTCTTTTTTGCATAGGTTTATTATAGCACTTTTCTGCAAAAGTTTACAAGTAATTCACATGCACCAAAACAAAATTTAACCATAAAATACTAATGAAAGACAAATAAAGGAGGGATATTCATGGTTAACTGTCATGAAAACGGACTTGGTCCTGCAATTATTCTAGTACTATTTATCTTATTAATCTTAATTGTAGGAGCATTCATTTAGTCTTTATATAAAAGGAGGTGTATCTCATGGGATGTTGTAAAAATAATGGTGGAGGAGGAAATTCTTCATCTCCATATGCAAATTCTGCTTTTATTATTCTAGTATTATACATACTATTAGCCATCATACTAGGGGGTATATTATTTTAAAAAGAACGATGCACAGCACGTTCTTTTTTGGTTATCTAAACCAAAAGAACTAAAAAAATGACGTGAACAATACCATAAAATGACATAAAAAAGGGATTGAACGCGATAAAATATAGTGCTTTCACTTTTTTCAAAAAGCAAAAAATCGATAATTACAAAAGAGACTTTTCATCTTAATAAAAATTTTGTATAATAGAGATTAGAAAAGGGTAGTGATGATACATGTTTGGACGTGTAATAAATTCAAAAGAAAATCATGTGATTATAGAAAATCCATCCCATAACGTCATCTTAGCATTACAAGGAGTTCACGTGGTATTTGAAGAGAGTGAACGGCTCATTATCGGTCAAATTGTTTCGTTGGATTCTGATAAATATGAAATTACGTTAATTGGAGAAATCTCAAATGGAAGATTTTACAATGGGATATATAAACAACCAAGTATTAGTAATCCTCCAAGGTTAGTCAATTCTAAAGAACTCATTACATTCATTGGAAATCAAAACTATAAGGATAATAATACCTTACTCATTGGAACTTCTACCATCTATAATCAATACAATGTAACCGCAAGTTTAAATGATTTCTTTTCCAATCACTTTGCTATTGTAGGAAATTCAGGATATGGAAAATCCTGTGGAGTAGCAAGACTTTTACAAAATGCTTTCTATTATCATGAAACACCACCAAAGAATGCTCACATTGTTTTATTTGATGTATATGGAGAATATAACAATGCTTTTTCTAAGATTGAAGGAATTCCAGGTTTAAAATATAAAAATTATAAAAACGAATCTTCTAATGTCGATAGTGTCATCAAAATACCAACATATTTTCTAGATGCCGATGATTTAGCAATTCTATTAGATGTAGAAAATCCCCATTTAGTACCAGTTTTAGAAAAAGCATTATACTACGTTAGGGTCTTTAAATCCGTAGATGAATCTTCTATAAAATATAAGAATCACATTATTGCCACGACCTTAATAGACATCTTATCTCTAGGGCGAAACGCGGCCCAAATGAGAGATCAAATGATATCCATTTTAGAGAGATACAATACTCCAGATATTAATGAAAATAGCAAAATTGTGGAACCAGGGTATACAAGAACTTTAAAACAATGCTTAAACGTTGATGCTCAAGGAAAAATCAATGCACTTTCCCTTGTTATAGAATTCTTAAACCAATATAAAAATATGAGTTTAGAAGAATTTCAAGGAGGAGCATCCGATATCTACAACTTGCAAGATTTATACAATGCCTTAGAATTTGCTTTATTATCCGAAGGAATCTACAATAATGAAGGAATATATGAGAAAGCCAGTACCTTAAAAGTAAGATTAGGACACATCATTAATAGTCCAAAAAGAAAGTTTTTTGAATATGACCAAGTGATAAGCAAAGAAGAATATATTCAAAATCTTTTTAAAAACGAATTTGGAGAGCCATTACAGATTATCAATTTTAATCTGGATTCATTAGATGATCGTTTTGCCAAAGTATTAACAAAGATATATTCCAAATTATTCTTTAATTATGCAACAAATCTTCAAGACAGAGGATCATATCCAATACACATTATCCTAGAAGAAGCACATAGGTATGTAAATTCTGACACAGATATCCATGTCCTTGGATATAACATTTTTGACCGCATTACCAAAGAGGGAAGAAAGTATGGAGTAATACTAGGCCTTATCACTCAAAGACCAAGTGAACTTTCCAAAACAGCACTATCTCAATGCTCAAACTTCTTAATATTCCGAATTTTTCATCCAGAAGATTATGATATGATTGTATCGATGACCTCTTCGGTGCCTACAGAAGAATTATTAAAATTAAAAACGTTAAGAAGAGGAATTGCTCTAGGTTTTGGAAGTGCCTTTGCAACGCCATTCTTAGTCAAATTAGATATGCCAGATCCTCCGCCTATGAGCAACAATGTAAATATCACAAAAACATGGTTCTAAAAAAAGAATCACTTCAATCTGAAGTGATTCTTTTAAAATTCATAAATTGTATAAGGATTGTCTTTAGTACCCACACCAGATTTAAATATTACATCACTAGGAAGAGCAATGACAACTCGAATATATGTTTTTTGATTGGCTGCATATAGCTGTATAGCACCATTCATAGAGGAATTCACATAATAAACATGATAAGTATCTTCATTGGTACCATTTAAAAGCCAAAAATGATTCGAAGTATTAGATAGATAATTATAATTAGAACAATTTCGATCTTCCACTCTTATACAATAAGGATCCAAAGAAGCATTCATATAATCATAAATGGTAAGTAGACTAATAGGAGTAGAAGTTGTAGTAAAGCATTCAATAGAGCCATCCTTTTGGGTATCGTATTTGCTTCTAGTATGAGTACAAGCATCCATGTTTTTTAAATAAGCATGATGACCAGCAAAGAAACTATCATAAAAACCATTCAAAGTATCATAGATACGACTATTCTCAAAAGTGTTTTTTCCTCGATTGGACTTGGCCATTTCATTATAACGATCATCAAATACATAAGCTTTATCATTTAAAGTATCAGATAACACAAGATAAATGCGGTCCTTATCAAACTTAAAAATTCGCCAAGAATAATTCAAATACTCCAAATAATTATTAACACTTTCCCCTTTGTAAAGATAGGTATCACCAAGTTTATTTAATCCCTCTTGATTTTCTTGAATCATTTCTTTATTTTGAATCACTTCTAAAAGGGAAGTTGTTTCATAATGTTCACATTTTAAATAAGGAATATATCGATAGATAGGGGAACTTTGTTCTTCCTTTTCATATACAATTTGGATGGTTCCATCGCACTGACTATCCTTACTAATCTTAGAGAGTTCTTTCAAATACTCTTTTTCCACTAAAGTTGAAACTTCGATAGTAGAAATAGGATTATTAGGAGTAGGATATACATCTTGATGAGCACTTAAATATTTCTTAGTGGCAGTAATCATCATATTTTCAATCTCATGAGAATCATACCTTTTAAAAGCGTTGGCTAAAATGAAGATAAGAATGATAAGAAGAATAAGCACTAATAAGACACACCCGCTAATGAAAATAATGAGTTTCTTCTTTTCCGACCATAGTTCTTTTAATTTATTCATAAGTACCAACCTCTACAAGAATTATAACGAAATTTTAAGAAAAAAGCAATTTCTAAGACTATTATTTACAAATATGGACAAGAAAAAAAACCATAAAATGGTTTTTTAACGATTATAGAATTCAACAATTAATGCTTCATTGATTTCTGGACTTAATTCGCTACGATCAGGACGACGTAGGTAAGTACCAGTCATTTTTTTCTTATCAAATTCAACAAAAGCTTTAGTAGAAACACTAGCTTCTAAACTAGCTAACATTGCTGGATGAGATAAAGATTGTTCTTTTACAGAAATCACATCTCCAGGCTTACACGTATAAGAAGGAATGTTTACTTTTTTTCCATTGACTAAAATATGTCCATGGTTAACAAGTTGTCTAGCACCTCTTCTTGTATTGCTAAGTCCCATACGATAAACTAAATTGTCTAATCTACTTTCTAGTAAGAATAGTAAATCTTCACCAGTAATACCATGCATCTTAGAAGCACGATCAAATACTTTATGGAATTGTTTTTCATTTAATCCATATAAGAAACGAACTTTTTGCTTTTCTTGTAACTGAACACCATATTCACTTAATTTCTTACGACGATCCATGCCATGTTGACCTGGAGCATAAGGACGACGAGCTAAATCTTTTCCATTTTCTAAAGTAGAAAAACCAAGTCTTCTAGAACGTTTATTTTGAGGACCTGTATATCTTGCCATATATATTCTCCTTTCTATAAATTGCTAAGTAGTTGTAAAATCTTCTTCTCTTATAGGGAGTAGTTACTAACGCGTTCTAATGGCAGATTATACTTGCGACATTTTGTTAACTACACATTACAAAGAATTAGATTTGCTGCCAAACTAAATAAGCGATACTATTATACTAAAGTTCTTCTTTTCATGTCAAGGTATTTTGTTGATTTCTAGGCATAAAAACATCCTCAACAAAGACAATAAATTTGAGCAAAAGTTCATTTAAATCAATAGTTTCGTCAAACCCGTCTGTTTTATATCTTAGCAGAAAAAATAGGGTTTTGAGTTCACTAGGGGAAAAGAACTCTTGAAAATCTTTTAAATATTGTTGACAAAAAGAAGAAACAATAAGAATTTGAAGATTAGAAAAAACATCGTGATAAAAATACATCACTTTTAAAAATAACGCCTGATAGTGCTTTACAGAGAACTTAAAATTGCCTAAATACATGTGATATTGTTCTAAAGAGATTATATCTAAAGTGTAGTAGATAAACAGTATTTCATAATACGAAAAACAATAGAATAAATCATCATTTTTGTGCTCTAAAAAAGTTTTCATAGAACTAGAACTCTGCTGATATAATTGTCTTAAGAAGAACATATTCCATTGATCAATATTTTCTTTTGCATTGGAATCAAGTTTTAAATAACTTTCAAAAACCTCACGTTTTAATTGAACAATATTTCTTTTAGGGCTTTTATGGATATCTAAAAGACGTCTGTTTTTCTCAAGCAGATAAAAAGTATGATGGTAAGGAAGGCCAGTCCACTTTTGAATTTCTTTGATACTCATAGCTCTTCCTTGCAAAAGGCAAATTAAATTCATTTCATCACTAGTAAACTTCCAAGCCTCTTCCAACTTCATACATAGTCCCCCTTTTTTTTTGTGACATATCTTATAACAAAAGAGAAAAAAAATCAAGACTAGACCGAAAGAGAAGATATAGGTATAATGAAATAGGTGAAGTACATTGATACCGAAAAAAATTGTTCAAATATTAACGACTTTAGAGAAAAATGGGTTTGAAGCCTACATAGTGGGTGGTTTTGTAAGAGATACATTATTCTACAAAAAAACAAACGACATTGACATTGCTACAAACGCACTTCCAAAAGATTTAATTCAGATTTTTGGACCTCCAAAAAGAAAAATCGAATATGGTTCTTATCATCTACATATAGAAAGTTATACCATCGATATTACTACCTATCGAAGAGAAAATGAATATGAAGATGGAAAACCTCTCGATTTTTCATACAGCAACAATTTACTAGAAGACGCCAAAAGAAGAGATTTTACCATGAATGCCATGTATATGAATAAAACAGGTAAGATTTTAGATCCATATAAAGGAAGAGTCGATATCGATTGCAAGACATTAAAGATGATTGGAAATCCAAGAGTCCGCTTTCAAGAAGATCCCAGCCGTATGATAAGAGCCGTGCGTTTTGCCAGCGTATATCATCTAAAATTAGATAGAACGTTAAAAGAGGCGATTCAAAAGGAAAAAAAGAATCTAAGCAAAGTTCCAACCTCATTATTAAGAAAAGAATTAGATTGTATTCTTCTTTCCAATGGATTTCATATATTAAAGAGTTTAGGACTACTAAATGTGCTAGAAATCCAAAATAAGAACTTAGTTTATGTAGAAGATATTTCAGGTCTTTGGGCTCAGATCAAAACAAAGAAAGAATACATTACAGAAAAATCTTTAAAAAAGAATCAAAAAGAGATTTCAGAAATGTTGAAATGTGGTACAATTAGTATGCTTGACTTATATAGGTATGGTCTCTTTGAATGTCGAGTAGCAGCAAGCATTATGCATTTTCCAATGCGAAAACTAAGTACAATGATTCAAAAATTACCTATTTTAAGCCGAAAAGATATCGTATTGACTTCTGAAGAAATCAAGGAGTTCAGTCATCAAGAAGGAAAAGCACTAGGTAATCTTCTCCAAGAAATCGAAGAAAATATGGTTCAGGGCAAGATAGAAAATACAAAGGAGAGTATTATCAAATACATTCAAAGGAGAGGGTAGTTATGCCAAATATTGAATTTTTAACAGAAAGAAGATTTACACTTTCATCGCATTTAATTCAAATCGCTTTAGCAAATAATCTATCCTTAATAGAATTTTTGCTCCTTATGTATTTTGAGGATTCCACAGATAAAACGTTAAATGTTGCCTCAATCTGTGAAGCACTTAGTTTAAATGAAAAAGAGGTGCTAGACGCATTTGATCATTTATTAGCCTTAAATCTAGTGGAATTAGATACCAAAAAAGATCATCACAACAAACATTGTGAAGAGATAAGCTTAATTCCTTTATATAAAAATCTGTTTGAAAAATTAGAGCAAAAAAATCAAGATAAGAAAAAAGAATCCATTTTTGATTTATTTCAAAAAGAACTCGGAAGAAATATTTCACCAATGGAATATGAAATCATTAATGCATGGTTAGAAAAAGGCTTCAGTGAAGACTTAGTTACAGGCGCATTAAAAGAAGCGGTATATAATGGGGTGAGCAGTTTAAGATATATTGATAAGATTTTATATGAATGGCAAAAGAAAGGCTATCATTCCTACAAAGATGTGGAAAGAGGATTGTACAAGAAAAGAAAAGAAGAAACCACAGCGGATTTGTTCGATTATAATTGGTTAGATGATGAAGAATAAAGTTATGGAACTCATCTCTTATTTAGAGGAACTCTATCCCCATGCAAGATGTGAATTATCTTATCAAAAAGATTATGAACTATTAATTGCCACAGTCCTCTCAGCCCAATGTACAGATAAAAGAGTCAATCAAGTAACAAAAGTACTATGGGAAAACTACACGATAGAAACACTTGCAACAGCAGAAAAAAAAGACATTGAAAAAATCATCCATTCTCTTGGCTCCAGCAACAAAAAATCAGAGTATATCATTGATATTGCCAGAAGACTTGTCAGCGACTATGAAGGAAAAGTTCCCAATGATAGAAAGTATTTAGAGTCTTTAAAAGGAGTAGGAAGAAAGACTTGCAATGTCGTTCTTTCTAATCTTTATGATGTGCCAGCTATCGCCGTAGATACACATGTAAGCAGAGTGTCAAAAAGGTTAGGACTTGCAAAAGAAGAAGATGAAGTACTCACCATTGAACAAAAATTGATGAGAAAATTTCCAAAAGAAAAATGGAGTAAACTCCATCATCAACTAGTTTTATTTGGAAGATATCAATGCAAAGCAGTTCATCCAATCTGTACAAATTGCAAACTACAAGAATACTGCAATTATGCTAAGAAAAAGAAATGAGTGTATAAAACCCATTTCTTTTTTTAACTACAACTATTTGCTACTTTTAATTTTAAAGTAACTTGTTCATTTTCACCTTCATAAGTAACGGAAATAGTAACATTTTGTTCTCGCTCTTTAGATGTATCCACACTATTTGAAGTGACAACAGCGCCACTAGCAACATTGGAACCATTATAAGTAATAGTAATAAAGTTCTTTGGTTGGAATTCTTCTCCGACTTTAATACAACTTCCTTTTGTCGCTACTTTTAATCCTGTTGCTTGAGGAGCTGGAGCAGCAGATTCAATCTTAGCACTCGCCTCAATTCCTCCAGATTGGTTATCCTTGAAAATAGAGTAAGAACTACGAACAACAAATGTATAACTTCCACTGGAAGGAGCCTTATAAGTATACGATGTTTTTTCAGTCCATCCAAGACTTGATAGGTTTCCTTTACTATCTTTTAAATAGATTTGATATCCAAATGCCCCAAGATTAGATTGAATGACCTGTTCATACAAACGCATATACTCTTTTTCAAATAAAGAATAACTATAAGAATATTGGCGTTTAAAATCACTGAAATAATTCGTAAATTCTTTCTTAGCAGCCTCTAAATCAAGCACAGCAGGAGTAGAAGCAGCATTCCATGAAACGGTAATTGTATTGCCACTAACACTAGTATGAATATTAGATGGACTACTTAACGTAGCAAATCGGTTTGAAGTATCTCCAGGTTCAGTACCTTCTTTAAATAAAGAGGTTTTCTTCATATTGCTTGGAGTATTTTCACTCGCACGTTTCGTTGGTAGAGTATAAGCCTCAATCGTTACAGACTTCACAGAACTTGGTTGAGTAAATGCTTCATTCTTCGTTAAGATTCGATTGGCAAGGAAAGCACTGATGGTTCCTCTTGGACCAGAACCAGTAGGAGTTGTTAAATAGTGCCCTGGACCTAAATCGTCATAATCATGACCAAGCCACATTGAAATTGCATATTGATTGTTATAAGTATTAACCCAATGGTCTGGAGTAGCATAAACACTAATATTCTTTGCTTCTGCTAATGAGGTATCAACATTGGATGTACCAGATTTTGAAGCAATAGATCCTTTGAGATTGGCAGAAATTGGACCCCCTACGTTTTCTCTAGTTGCTTGAAGTAAAATATCCGTAATCATGTAAGCCGTTGCCTCACTCATAGCTCTTTTCTTTTCGTATTTATGTTCAATGGTTTCTTCCGTTTGCTTATTAAAGATCTTAGAGTAACTATAAGGTTCTATATAATATCCTCCTCGAGCAAACGCAGCATATGCTGCAGAGTTTTCAAGAGGGCTCAATTGAATGGCTCCTCCAATCGAAGAAGATTCAAATACTCGTTCAGTATTATTATTAAAATTAATATCTTTAAATCCTAAGTTCGTTAAGAAAGTTTTAATATCTTCATTTTTGTTTTGGTGGAAAGCTTGAAGTGCCGTCACATTTCGAGACTGTGATAAAGCATCCTTCATCGTCATTACACCACGAAATCCATTATCCCAGTTGTTAATATAACTACCTTGATTATAAGGATATCTAAAATCTATAAACATTTGCATGGTATTCGCATTCTTATATTCTATTAATGGACCATAGTCAACAAGAGGTTTTGCAGTAGACCCTGGCTGATGTCTTTGAGTTGCCCAGTTATATGCTTGTGGAGAATAATTTCTTCCAGGCCCCATCGCTACAATAGCACCATTATCTACGGAAGTAACAGCAATTCCTAAATTCAATTTATCATCGGTAAAGGTATATGCTTGTCCCATCTCAGCAGCATTAACCACATCCTGAATGCCTTTATCAAAAGTAGTATAAACTTCATAACCTCCATACCAAAGGTCAATATTTTCCTTATCTTCAATTTCATCAACTACGTAATCAATTAATGCTTGATATGGATTTGAAGCAACCGTTTTTTCTTCAACCGGTTTTAATAAACTTTTTACATGGATACTTTGAGCAATTTTCATTTCTTCTTCAGTGATATATCCGTGTCTATTCATAAGAGAAAGAACGGTATTTTTTCGATTATTGGAAGCTTCTGGATGATAATAAGGATTGTATAGAGTAGAAGCATTAAGCATTCCAATTAAAGTGGCAGCCTCTGGTAAAGAAAGGTCAGAAACACTTTTTCCAAAGAAGAGTTGACTGGCTCTTTCAATTCCAACAGTACCAGAAGTATTGGTTCCATCTCCACCAGCAAAAGGATAAGAATTTAAATACATTTCGATAATTTGCTCTTTCGTATAATTCTTTTCAATCTTAAATACGGCCATATAGATATCTTTAAACTTACGAATAATTCCTGCAAGACCAGAATCTTCCGTTCCATTAAAATTGTTTTTAGCAAGCTGCATGGAAAGCGTAGAAGCACCACCAGCACCACTTTGACCTAAAGCTTGACCCGCACTTGCCTTTATGAAACGGGCAGCATCAAATCCAGAGTGTTGGAAAAATCTAGCATCCTCAGTTGCCACCAAAGCATCAACAAGAACTTGAGGAAAATCCTCATAGTTTTTAATCACTAAATCTTCCGCCCCAAACCTTGTTAAAACAGAGCCATCCGCCCAGTAAATAACCGTACCATCTTTCTTATAAAGCTTTTGGGTTGTAAATTCTGGAGAAGTAAAGACAATATAAAGACTAAATGCAATGGATACACTAGCAATAGCAATTCCAAGAGTAATAAATAGAATCGCAATCACACTCCAAACTCTGCCTTTTCTCTTCTTTCTCACTTTTTTCTTCTTTTCTTTCTTTTCTTTTTTCTCACTTTTTAAAGTTTCTTTCATATCATGAATACTTTTAAGTTTCAATTTCTTTGCCATGAATATGCTCCTTTCAAATAAATTTTATCTACCACATCCAAATAAGGAAGTGCAGGTTGATATCCTTCTTTTAAAACGTATCCTTTTTCACATAAATAGGAATAAGGAATACTCTTACGACTATGCTGATCAAGAAAATCTACAAAATCTTCTCCTTTTAAAAGATAGACCAGCGAATTCATTTTAATAATAATAAAACAAATGGCCCCATGTTTTAAGACCTTTCTAATATAGGAAATCTGATGCTCATGAAAATTAGAGAGAGGGAAAGAAGTTTTGCTCTGACATTCCTTAGCCTCAAATTCAATATATTTTCCCTTATAAACCCCATTGTAATCTAGTGTGGAAGGTGCTTTAAAATAACCATTTTTAATCACTCTTCCTTTTGGGGTATAAACAGCCTCACTAATACCAATAGGGGTAGGTTTCTTGAAAATTAATGCGACATCTTTTTCAGCATAATACTCATTAGTTTCATTCAAAAGCCCCTCCAGAGCCATTCCACGGTTGGAATAAGAAATAATTCCTTTTTGTTTCTTTTGAATATTATTTGGATAGAGCATATCAAGTCACCTAAAATAATTATACTATAAAAGAGAAAAAAAAGATAATATTAATTGAGTCAAAAAAACGTTTTACACATGGAAGTGTCAAGTTTTTAAAAATATTTGATAGTTTTTGTCGAATCACCTGACAAAAAAGCGAAAATAAAGTAGGCTAAAAAAGGTGATGAAAATGAATCAAATAACAATTTTAAACAAAATTCTTGAAACCATTGACGAGATTGATATTTCTTTAGTGGAAATCGCATTGAACCAAGTATTATTGGAAAAAGAAGAAAATATTTCTCGACCTACCTAGACCAATTCTATTTTTTTTGATATAATGTTAAAAGGAGTAGAAGGGTGATTATAGATGTTCCATACAGGTAAATTACAAAAATACAACTTAACTAGCAATGGCTCTTATGTTGGACTCGTGTCATATAATCCAAATGCAAATTTCAAAAATATCTATGCTCGCCCGATGTATCGAAATGGAGCCGTAGAAATCTTAAGTGTTGGTACCATCAACTACGCAGCATTGGATGAGTTTATAACAAAATCATTAACAGCCTACTATCAATCCATTGAAACCATCAAAAAACAAGAAGAAAAAAATCGGATGCTAGTGGAGTACCAACAACTCTATTATCTATGGCAAACCATATATACAGCCAAACAAAATAATGACGTAAATCTCCCAGCATATTACGATGATTTAATCTATCGTCTCTATCTCCTAGGGTACAAAACTACCTAGGATTTTTTTATCTTGTTTTTTATGATATAATAAAAGAACAGGTGAGAAGTATGACATTTGAAATGGAAGGAAATCAAATTGCAGTAGTAATCAAAAGAAAAAACAACAAAAATGTATATATGCGTTTTCAAGAGGATGACACTCTTCTTGTAACCTGCAATTCCTGGGTTTCATTAAAAAAAATCGAACGTATTTTAGAAGAAAACCGTTCTTCTTTAATGAAAATGTGGAAACATCACGAAACTATAAAAGCAAAAGAAAGGATGTTTTTCTACCTTGGAAAACCTTACGAGATTTGTTTTAATGAGGAATACAAAAGTGTCGAAATCACTTCAGATAAGATCTACTGCAAAAACCAAAAACAATTAGAATTATTCTATAAAAAAGAGTGTCTAAGAGTTTTTGAAAGTGAATTAAATCGAATCGTTCCATATTTCCATAATATTCCCAAATTTACTTTAAGAATTAGAAAAATGAAAACAAGATGGGGAGTCAATAATTTAAGCAGCCACACAATTACTTTGAACTCAGAACTTTTAAAGAAAGACCTAGATTTAATTGATTATGTCATTATCCATGAACTTTGTCACTTCTATCATCAAAATCATAGTAAAAACTTTTGGGATGCCGTAGAAATGTTCTATCCTAAATATAAAGAAGCTCGGAAAAGATTGAGAGGTTAAAATATGAAAATTGAATCACTTCAAAATGAGCATGTCAAAGAACTGGCAAAATTAAAAGAAAAAAAATATAGAGACCAAGAAGGTCTATTCCTTGTAGAAGGAGATCATCTAGTGAAAGAAGCATTAAAATATGCAAGCGTCAAAGAAGTATTAAGTTTAGAAAAAAAAGAGATACCAGTATTAAATACTTTAGTAACAGAAGCCATCTTAAAAAAAATCTCTTCTCAAGTAAGTCCACCTCAAGAAATAGCGGTGGTAGAAAAACTAAAAGAACTCCCTTTGAAAGGAGATATTCTATTTTTAGATGGCATTCAAGATCCAGGAAATCTAGGAACCATCATTCGTTCTGCAGTGGCATTTCATTTAAAAAATATTGTGCTAAGTACCACATGTGTAGATGTTTATAATGAAAAAGTCATTCGTTCTACCGAAGGAATGATTTTCCAAGTAAATATTATGCGAAGAGAAACGGAGACCTTTTTAAAACAAATAAAAAGTCAAGGATATCGCATCTATGGAAGTGATGTTGTAAAAGGAACTTGTCTAGAACAGCTCAATTTTCAAGGGGATAATTGCTTTATCATTGGGAGCGAAGGAATGGGAATGAGCGTAACAGCAAGAAATTATTGTGATCAAAATTTCTATATTCGTATGTCTAAGTCATGCGAAAGTTTGAACGCTGGTGTAGCCTCTTCCATTCTCTTATATGAAAGGAGCAAACACTTATGATTGTAGTAGGACACATTACAACAACTCACGGAATCAAAGGAGAACTCAAGTGTTATACTGACTTTTCTAGACAAGACTTAGTATTTCACGAAAATCAAAAAGTGTATATTAATGGAAAAGAACATATATTAACAAGCCTTCGTACCCATAAGAATCATTATTTAATTACACTAGATGATTTAAGAGATATTAATCTTGTGGAAGACTTCCGAAACCAAGATATTACTGTAAAAAGAGAGGACTTAAAACTAGATAAAGAAGAGTATCTCATCGAAGAATTAGAAACGTGTTCTGTCTATGAAGATGAAATTTATCTTGGAGAAATCAAAGAAATTGGATATAATAAAAGTGGATACTTATTAAGTGTGAAAAAAGACAAAACTTTTTACATTCCATTCCAGGATTATTTTATTAAAAAAGTCAATTTGGAAGAAAAAAAAGTGACTGTTCAAAATACGAAAGGACTATGGTAGATGAGAATCGATATATTAACTTTATTTCCCTCCATGTTTGAAGGTGTTTTTCAAGAGTCTATCATCAAAAGAGCCATTCAAGAAAAAAAAGTAGAAATCAATATTATTAATTTTAGAGAGTATTCTACTTTAAACAATCATCAAGTCGATGATACTCCCTATGGTGGAGGAGCAGGAATGGTACTTCGATGTGAACCCCTAGTCAGTGCCATTGAGAGTGTCAAAAAAGAAAATACAAAAGTGTATTTAATGACCCCTCAAGGAGTTCCATACAAACAAGAACTGGCAAATTCCTTAGCAAAAGAGAGTCATATCGTTTTAGTATGTGGACATTACGAAGGATTTGATGAGAGAATAAAAAATTTCTGCGATGGGGAAATCTCAATTGGGGACTACGTTTTAACAGGAGGAGAAATCCCAGCTATGGCTATAACAGACTCGATAGTAAGACTTCTTCCTGGAGTCATCAAACAAGAGTCCTATGAAAGTGATTCTTTTCAAGGAGATTTACTGGATTATCCAACATACACTAAGCCATATGAGTTTCGAGGATACAAAGTCCCAGAGGTGCTTGTCTCTGGAAATCATCAAAAGATCAGAGAATGGAGAGAACAAGCAAGAATTGAAAATACAAAAGAAAAGAGAAGGGATTTATTAGATTTCAAGGAAGTGGAATAAAATGAATACATATGCAATTCAAAAAGATGTGAGTAATAAAAGAGTAGGAAGAAAGAAAATGGTAATTGGTGGATATGAGATGAAGCCAAACCTAAAAAAACATCCTTCTATGGTGAGTGTGGACCATGTCACTATCGTCTCTCCTAATCTGTATGAAAATACTCTTTTAAAACAATTTAGAATCGCTTATAAAAAACTATTTAAAAAAGTGATTCTAGTATTAGAAGAAGATAGTACAGGAACAGATAGTGCTCTAGCTCTAGATGAAGTGGCCAAAATGAAAGCCATTTTAAAAGAAAAATACAAACACCACGTTTCAAAAAAAGAATACCATAAGATGTGGAAAAAATTATCCATTTTACAAAGTGAATTGCAGCAAAAACAAGAAATGATCAGAAATATCGATCTTCTCATGAAATCTTTTATGATGCAAAATAACTATGAAGAAGAAAGGGGCAAGAGCAGGTAATGCAAGCTTTTGATTTTGATAATACCATCTATAAAGGAGAAAGTTCTTTTGACTTTGCCCTTTATGTGGTAAGGCATGAATTAAAACTTTTAAAATATTTACCCGCCATTTTAAAAGTTTTATTCTCCTATAAGTCCGAACACTTAAGTGCAGATGAATATGCCAATTTATTAAATAAATACATTGGAATATTTTTAGAAAATAAAGAACGAATCTTAGAACTCGTGGATGGGTTTTGGGCAACGCATGAAAGAAAGTTATACCTCAATATGTTAGAGAAGATTCACTTTAACGATGTGATTATTACAACAGCCCCAGATTTTTTAATGAAAGGAATTAAAAAAAGACTGAGAACGGCTAATATTTTATGTACTAAAACCGATTTAAAAAAAGGAACTTTAGTGTATTTAAACTTTCATGAGAACAAAGTAAAAGCATTTAAAAAGAAATATCCCAAAAAAACAATAAAAAACTTTTACACGGATTCCTATAATGATGCACCATTCATGGATTTTTCTAAAAATGTCTACCTTGTCAGTCATGGAGATTGTACTAAGATTAAATAGAAATCAATCACTGGATTTCTTTTCTTTTTGACAAGTAAATACCTCTATTGTAAAATGGAATAGTGATGAATATGTATGCAGATATTTTAGTACAGATTAAAAGCAAACAAGTCGATTCGACCTTCACTTATGAAGTTCCAGAGGCTTTAAAAGAAGAAATAAAAATCGGAAAAAGAGTTCTAGTTCCCTTTGGAAGTCAAAAACTAGAAGGATATGTGTTAAATCTCAAAGACACCTGTAGCATCAAAACCAAAAGAATAATAGAAATAATTGATGAAACACCTGTATTAAATGAAGAACTACTATCCTTAGGAAAACAAATTCAAGAAGAGACTTTATGCAGCCTAAGTGCCATCTATTCTTCCATGCTTCCTAAAGCACTGAAAGCCAAAGCAGGAGTGAAAATCAATAAGAAAATGGTAAGTTATCTTTTTTTAGCAGAGAATAAAGAGACCATTTTAGAAAGTACGTCTTCTAAAGCGGTACAAAATATTCTAGAGTTGTTTAATGAAAGTGCTCAGGTATTAAAAAAGGAAGCCAATAAAGTCAGTTCCTCCGCTGTCAAAACCCTTTTAAAAAAAGGATTTTTAAAAGAAATCGAAAGTGAAGAATATCGTTATCACCCTTCAAATTCAATGACAGAAGAAAAAAAGAAATTAAACGAAGAACAAGAGTGGGCCTATAAAAAAATTTTAGAGAGCCAAAAAAATCAAATCTTCTTGCTTCATGGAGTAACGGGTTCAGGAAAAACCGAAGTCTATCTTCAAGTAATCGAAGAAGTGCTAAAAAGAGGAAACACCGCTTTAGTCTTAGTTCCAGAAATTAGTTTAACACCCCAATTTGTCAGTCGCTTTGAAAGTCGTTTTAAAGGATCTATTGCAGTTCTTCATTCTTCTTTATCCGATGGTGAAAGATATGATGAATACAGAAAAATACTAAGAGAAGAAGTTTCAATTGTCATTGGAACAAGAAGTGCTATTTTTGCCCCTTTAAAAAATATCGGAATCATCATTTTAGATGAGGAACATTCTTCTACTTATAAGCAAGAGAACAATCCTAAATATCATGCCATAGAAGTAGCCAAACTAAGAAGTAAATATCATAAGTGTCCTTTAGTTTTAGGAAGTGCCACACCAACTTTAAATACTCTTGCTAGAGCATTAAAAAAAATCTATGTCTATCTTCCTTTAACCAAAAGAGCAGCATCTTCTAGTCTGCCAGAAGTACACCTAATAGATATGGAAGCCGAAATGAAGAGTCGTCATCCTATTTTAAGCAGAGAACTCGAATGTAAAATGATTGAAGCTTTATCTAAGAACGAACAAATTCTACTTCTTTTAAATCGAAGAGGACACTCTACAACCATAACTTGTTCCAACTGTGGATTTACCTATCGTTGTCCTAACTGCAATATTACCTTAACGTATCACAAAACTAGTAAAAATGCTCGTTGTCATTACTGCGGATATACAAAGTATGTAGAAGATACTTGTCCTAACTGCAAAGAGAAATCTTTAAATTACTATGGACTTGGGACAGAAAAACTAGAGGACTATCTAGAAAATGTTTTCCCAACAGCAAGAATTTTACGAATGGACGCGGATACCACGGTAAAAAAAGGCGAGTACGAGAAAATGATTACAGCATTTTACAATCACGAGTATGACATTTTACTTGGAACTCAGATGATTAGCAAAGGCCTGGACTTTAAAAATGTTTCCATTGTAGGAATCTTAAATGCAGATGCTTCCTTAAATATTCCAGACTATAAGAGTAATGAGACTACCTACGCGCTTCTTTCCCAAGCCAGTGGAAGAGCAGGACGTGCAAAAACCAAAGGAGAAGTCTATATTCAAACGTTTTATAAAGAAAATTATGTTTTAAAATGTGTTCAAAAACATGATTATCTTGCATTTGCAAAATACGAAATGAAAATAAGACAAACCCTGAAATACCCGCCATACTACTATCTTGTTCTAATTAGTATAAAATCCAAATACTATGAAGAAGCAATAAAAGAAGCCAAAAAAGTCAAAGAGTATTTAAGCAACCATGTTTCAAGTCAAACCATTATTTTAGGTCCAGCTTTATCTGGGACACCTATGGTCAACAAAATCTATCACTTCGAGATTTTGACAAAATATAAGAAAGATGATAAAATAAAGCCCACTTTAAAAGAACTCGATGAAATCTATTTGACCAATCATAAAGTCCAAATTGATTATGATTTTTATCATTAGGAGGAGATCAAAAATGAATAAAAAGAATTTTTTAAGAGCCGTCTTAGTTGCCACTTCACTAGGAATTTCAACACCGATGCTTGTGAATGCTGCAACAGAAAAAAACCAATATGGAGAAGAGTATTACCCAGATTGGTTTAATAAACTCATTGAATTTTGTACAAAAGAAAAAGAAGAAGTTGATGAGAATATGGTGGATCCAGTTATTTCTGAAACAGACAAGATAAGAACCTATAAAATCGATAAATTGATGTTAGTCACAGATAATCAGAATCATGCCTATTTTGTTTCTAAAAAACCAATGGGAGTATTATTCTTGAATCACTATGATTATTATTATGATATTTACGGAAAAGAAACAAAGGATGTCACCAAGGCATTTTATAAAGAAAAGCGTGAGAGTTATATGGCAATTACAGATCCAAATACATTCTTTGTTCCAAGAACTTTCATAAATTTACAAACTGGAGAAGTGACAACCAACTATCAAGAATGGGATGGATTTTTCCTAGTATATGACGAAGAAAAAAATATCCAATATATTGTATATCCTAATATTACTAATATTATTCCAGAAAAGTATTCCATTGCTGCAGCATTCAATGAAAACAAACTATCTATAACAGAATTAAAAGCCATTGAAAAAGAACTAAAAGAGTATTCTTACCAGCCAATCCACTTCAATCCAGAAGAACATCTAAACCCTGTCTTAAGAAAGCAAAGATAACATTTATAATTTTTTTCAAATCGTAATATACAAACAAAAAAAGAATACTTGAGAAGTCTTCTTTTTTTTGATATGATAGAAACAGAAGTAGAAAGAGTGATTGTATGGAAATTGAAAATACGACTTTTATCGAACAAATAAAGAAAAAATATAGAGAATCGTTCATTGTATCCTTACTACTTGCCATCTTTGCTATTGTTTTATTAATGAACCAAGAGAATTTTATGAATATCTTTATTCAAATACTAGGGTATGGTGCTATATTCGTTGGGATTTTAAGCATCTTCTATTACTTTCGTTTAGATAAAACACAAGCTATGTTAAGTCAAAATTTACAAAATGGTGTCATATTAAGTGTGTTTGGATGTATTACCTTCATGAAAACATCTATGATTCAAGAGATGTTAACCCTTTTACTTGGAGGATATTTATTAGTGAGAAATGCCAGTCGTGTCCAAATGGCTTTATACTTAAGAAATGATACAAAAAAGATCTATATTTGGCTACTTGTATTATCACTGATAAATGTTTTCTTGAGTTTTCTCTTACTAGTGAATCCTTTTGACGGAAAAATACAAATTCATATATATATGGCAATGATCCTTCTCATAACAGAAAGTATTGTCGTAATACAAAATTTCATTGCAATGTTTTTCTTAAAAACAAAAGGAGGAACGGCAAATGAATAAAAAGGGATTCTTTGCCATTTCCTTAATCTATTCCTTTTTTATTGTATTTCTTGCACTAATGGCAGCCATGCTAGCGCAAAGCGTTCGTTCAAGAACTTTAGTAGGACGAGTCAAAGAAGACATTCGAACAGAATTAGAGGATGCAAGAGGGCTATTTGTAAACGGATTAAGTAATGGCTATATGATAGGCGATACTGTGATGCTAGCAGGAGAAGAGTGGATGGTCTTTAACAATGATGGAGATAGGTATGTGCTACTCTTAAATCGTGCTCTTACAAAAACCGAACTGGTTCAAAGTTTAGGTCTTTCTTTAGTGCCAGATAATAATGTGGGATATAATCCAGCAGAGTTTTATGGAACATGCACAGAAGAGAGTCGATGTCAATTGCGGGCTTGCAGAAATACAGAATACAATATTGAATTTTGTTTTCTTTATACAACAGGGGCAACAACAGTGGAAAGATTCCATCGAAATCCTACTTGGAAAAGAAATCTTTCCTCATCAGAGTTAAATCAAAATTTTGGAACAACCATTGTCAGCAAAGCGGTGAACATGTGGTTCGACAATCATCAAGGATTGCAACGGTTAAAAAATGCTCAAAAATTAGTTGGAAAAGAAACTGCACCTTATTTAAATGATGGAACAAGTCTAGGGACAGCAAATAAAATAAGCGGATATGTTAGAATTCCATATTCCACAGAATTTGATAATTTACCAATCTTAGTTCAAAACAAATTAAAAGAGATTTCGCCAATCCATTTAATGGACTTAGCAGGAGAAGTTCGAATTAAAACTTATAATGAAGGTTCTATTACCACTCTATATTCTAATTCGGCAGCTTATGTAAGGCCTGTCATTGAAGTATTAAAGGACTAAAATGCTTGATTCTATGATCTGTTTATGTTACCCTAAAAAACGCAGAGGAGTGAAAATATGAAGAAAATAATTTTATGTTTTTACATCTTCTTTTTTGGAATGTTTACTGTTGATGCATCTTCTAAAAATGAAGTTTTATATAATTATATAGATGCAACAGTACAGTCAAACGGAGATATTTCCGTAAAAGAATTAGTAGTGGTATCAGGTACGATAGAAGATTATCACAAATCCCTTTTATATCGGAATAGTCGTCTTGAAAAACATGATGAAATTGATTATTTAAGAGATGCGATTTATAATGTCACTTCCATAGAAGATATTTCCATATCCATAAAGAATTTTTCAAGTACAAAAATCTATTATAAGAATCTCTTTGATAAGGATTTTGAGCCTTTAGAAAAATTTTATTTTAAAGAAGATATAGAAGAAATGGGATACATTGAATCTAGTATTCAAGATGGGAAATACTATAAGTTTTATTCCAATCAAAAAAATACAATAACAGGGTTATTATTTGAGTATACCCTAAAGAATGTAGTGGTTCTTCATAATGATATTGCAGAGATTTATAGTGCTTTTTTTCCAACTCTAGAGAGTGACCTATCATACTTAGAAATTAGAGTTCATGTAGGGGAACAAGTAGACTATCTAAAAATGTGGGCGCATGGAGATTTATCTAGTCAAGTAACCAAGATTGACGATACAGCCATTGCTACCTATAGTAAACTATCCAAAAATACACAACTTTCATTTCGTGTTGTTTTCTCAAAAGATAATCTATCGATAACAAATCCTTTAAAACAAAGCAAAGTTTCATCGTTAAAAAATATTGTTGAATTGGAAGAAAAGAATACCCACCAAATGAAAATTCAAAAAAAACAAACCAAAATAGCCCACAAAGTGATTTTTACTTCCGATGTTTTACTAATCATCGTATTATTCTTCTACTGGATTTTTGTCTTTATCAAATATGATAAAGAAAAAGAACTCCTAATGCCAAACCAACTCCCAGCTCATATAGAGAGTTCTTATGGTATTGAAGTATTAGATTTATTTTGGAACAAAAAAGAACGAGTGGAATCTTTCCTAATTTCCACACTTCACTTAGTCCTAAAAGAAAATATCGAATATGATAGAAACAAACATCTATTTACATTAAAAAGTAAAAAGAATCTAACGGAAAGTCAAGAGTACTTGATTGAGATGCTTTTTAATCAAAAGAAAACAATGAAAGAAAGTGATTTTTTCGTCTTTTTAAAAATGATTCATACCCCAAAATATGAAGATAAAAAATATCAGAATTGGAAATATTATGTTCATGTGGAATATAATAAGCAAAAATTTTATGAACAAAACGGTCTTCCTACCATTTCAGCAGTCTTCGTCTTATTATTGTCCGTATTTGTCCTTATGGCTTCTATCTATTTCAAAGTAGATTTTATCCTATCTTTATTTTTAGTATGTTCTTGTCTCTTATTTTTGATATATACGTTCTTAATTTCTAAGAAAACAAAGAAGGGAAGAGAAGAATATGCGAAATGGTCATTTGTAGAAGAAACCATGCAAAGAAACCCAGAATTAATTCAAAAAAATCCAGAGTTAGAAGAATATGCCATCTATAGTTTAGTGTTTAACCAACAAAACAACATCATTCCTCTTCTAAACAAAGATTCTCTAGCTTTTCAATGTTTAGAGATTTATAAGCATTATGAAAAAGAAGGTACTTCAAGAAACGAATAAAAAATCAATCGTTTCTTTTTTTGTGATATAATACCCTAGAGGTGAAGATGACATGCAATGGATGAAAGGAAACATCAAAAACACCATATTTACAAGTGAAACAGGATATTTTGTGGGATTGTTCAGAGTAAAAGAGTGTTCTGACGATTTAAAAGATATCATAAATAAAACGATTACCATCGCAGGATTACTCCTAAATCCCAATAATGAAGATACCTACATCTTGCATGGAAACTATCAAAAACATGAAAGATTTGGCTATCAGTTTCAATTTGAGTCTTTTGAAAAAACTATACCAGAAGGGAAAGATGCCGTGGAAGAGTTTCTAGCTAGTTCCTTAATTAAAGGATGTGGAATAAAAACAGCCAAAGCGATTGTAGATACTCTTGGAGAAAAAGCCTTAGACTTAATTAAAGAGAATCGTGCAAACTTATTTCTAGTTCCATCAATGACAGAGAAAAAAGCAACAAGCATCTATCAAAGTGTGCTCTCTTATAGCAGTGTCGATGATATGCTAGTCACTTTAAGAAATCTAGGCTTTACCATTCCTGAAGCCACGAGAATTGTGAAAACTTATCAAGACAAAACATTAGTCTTTTTGAGTGAGAACATTTATTATTTTAAAGATTATGTATCCTTTGATAAATTGGATAAAATCTTCTTAAAAAATCATGATGGATATGAAGAGATTCGAATCAGGGAATGTACTTTAGAAGTCATGAGAAGAGAAGCAAGTTCCTCAGGGGACACATATTCTTACCTAGAAGAGATTGCATCTTCTTTACAAAATCATTTTAAGATTTATTTAGAAGAAGAGGATGTATTTAAAAATTTACAAGAATTAGAAAAACAAGAGAGAGTCATCATAGAAGGAGACAAAATCTACTTATTTGAATACTATGAAATGGAGAGTACCATTGCTCATATATTAAAACGAAAAATGAGTTACCCAGATAAAACTCTTCGTGGAATTACTTCAAAATTAAGTGAATTAGAAAACAGATTAGAAGTAACTTATAACAAAGAACAAAAAACGGCCATTGAAAAAGCCTTAAAATATCCCGTATCGATTATTTCAGGAGGACCAGGAACTGGAAAAACCACGATAGTGAATGCTATCGTCAAACTCTATATTGAATACTATAAATTATCTCCCATCGATATTGCAACTCAAATAGCGCTTCTAGCTCCCACTGGAAGAGCCGCCAAAAAACTATCGACATCTACTGGACTACCTGCTCAAACTATTCACCGGTATTTAAAATGGAATAAAGAAACCAATGATTTTGGAATCAATGAGTTCAATAAAAATTATCAAAAACTCTTAATTATAGATGAAACCAGTATGATTGATACCCATCTTTTTTATTCCCTTTTAAAAGGAACTCAAGAAAGTGCTCAGTTTGTTCTGGTGGGAGACACGTTTCAACTTCCAAGTGTAGGGGCTGGACTAATCTTAAATGACTTAGTAAAGTCCGGTTTGTTTGCCTATACTTCACTAGAAACCATCTATCGCCAAAGTGAGAATTCTTATATTCCAATTCTAGCAAAAGAAATCAAAGAAAAACAAATCTCTTCAAGATTTGATGAAAAAACAGATGATTATAACTTCATTGCCTGCGATAGTAGAAATCTAAAATCATTACTGGAAAAAATCATTCAGAAAAGTATAGAAAAGAACTTAAAAGCCGATGATATTCAAATACTAGCCCCAATGTATAAAGGAGAAAATGGAATCGATGCTTTAAACGTAATGCTGCAAAATCTATTTAATCCACCCAGTAAAAAGAAAAAAGAGTATGCTTATTACGATGTGATTTATAGAGAAGGGGACAAAGTACTACAACTAGTGAATAATCCAGATTGCAACGTCTATAATGGAGATATTGGACATATCCTCTCGATTGATGAAAAAACACTGCCTAAAAAGCATTTAGAGATTCGAATTGATTTTGATGGAAACCAAGTCATTTATCAAAGAGAAGACTTACCTAGTATTAAGCATGCCTATGCTATGACGGTTCATAAAAGTCAAGGAAGTGAGTTTTCTCATGTCATTCTTCCAATCACCAAACATTACTACAAAATGCTGTATAATAAACTCATCTATACAGGGGTATCTAGAGCCAAAAAAAGTCTAGTCATTATAGGAGAAGCACAGGCTCTTCAAATGGGAGTATTAAATGATTATTCTAGTACTCGAAAAACATCATTAAAAGAAAAATTAGAGAATATTTTTGACAACGAGAGAACATACTAACCATGAGGTGAGAAACAAATGAAAAAAATGCTTTTAGGTTTAGGAATGGGAATGGCAGGAGGAATGGTAATTGCTACTTATGTTTTTTCAAATCCTAAAACCAGAAAGAATGCCGACATGATGTTAAACAAAGCAATGAATAATGCATGCGATGCCATGGACGACATGAAAGAAACTATGAAAAAATAGTTTCTTTTTATTTAAATCAAGAAAGACTCATTGAGAAAAAGAGGTAAAAGTGGCAAAAATTCTCAATGTACTATTGAAAAGAAAAATAAAAAGTTATATAATTACATTGAGAAAAAGTGGTAAAAGTGGCAAAAATTCTCAATGGAGGAAAAAATGAAAGAAATTAAAAGAGATATTTATTTAAACAAATTAATAAATAGAAAAGAGAATGGATTAATTAAAATAATTACTGGTATAAGAAGATGTGGTAAATCCTATCTTTTAGACCCAATCTTTAAAAATCATTTGCTTGAAAGTGGTGTAAAGGAAGATCATATTATTAAATTAGAATTAGATAAAGAAGAAAACAAGATATATCGTGACTCTCATGAACTCAATCAATTCATTAAATCTCAAATAAAAGATAAAAATATGTATTATATTCTACTTGATGAAATACAAATGGTTGAAGGATTTGAATCAGTATTGAATGGATTATTGTATGAAAGAAATCTTGATGTTTATGTTACTGGAAGTAACTCAAGATTTTTATCATCTGATATTATAACTGAATTTAGAGGTAGAGGTGATGAAATAAAAGTATTCCCACTTTCCTTTTCTGAATATATGAGTGCATTTGAAGGAGATAAACAGGATGCTTGGAATGAATATGTTTTATATGGTGGATTACCTCTGATTCTTTCTAAGAAAACAGAGGAAGAAAAATCCCAATATTTAAAAGGATTATTTGATCAAACTTATATAAAAGATATCATTGAACGTAATAATATTCAAAGAGTAGATATTCTTGATTCGATTATTAATATGTTAGCATCATCTGTTGGATCACTAACGAATCCTAAAAAAATATATGATACTTTTGTTAGTAATGGGGAAAAAGAAATATCATCAAATACAGTGACTTCTTATATTAAATTTATAGAAGATTCTTTTATAGTAAACAAATCTGATAGGTATGATGTAAAGGGAAAAAAATATATCCAAACACCCCAAAAGTACTATTTTTCTGATATTGGACTTCGTAATGCTAGATTAAACTTCAGCCAGCAAGAAGAAAATCATATTATGGAAAATATTTTATACAATGAACTTATTGTAAGAGGTTATAATGTGGATGTTGGTGTTGTTGAGATAAGAGATGAAAACAAAAAAAGAAAACAATTAGAAATTGATTTTGTGTGTAATTTAGGAAATAAACGTTATTATATTCAATCTGCATTAAACCTTGATACAAGAGAAAAAACTATCCAAGAAGAAAGACCACTCATGAATATAAATGATAATTTTAAAAAGATTATAGTTGTGAAAGATAATATGAAACATTGGATTACTGAAGAAGGCATCGTGGTTGTTGGGATTCAAGAGTTTTTACTTAATAAAAATAGTTTAGATTTATAGTACTCATTCAAGAAAAAGTGGTAAAAGTGGCAAAAATTCTCAATGAAGAAAAAATGAAAGAATGTGAGGTATCCATTCTTTTTTTGCATAAATAAAAGATATTGTCTTCATAATAAAGATGGAGGAACAATATGAATAAAGAACAATATCAAAAACTGGTTAAAAAATATGAACCACAAGAAAACAAAATAAAGAACGTTTTCTTAGCGTTTATTTCCGGAGGTTGCCTAGGTCTCTCTTGCCAAATACTTGCCACTTTCTTTCAAAATGTACTAGGGATGAGTACAGAAACATCTTATAGTTTTGTCTGTATCATCCTGATTTTCTTAGCAAGTCTATTTACCGCATTGGGCTTCTTTGACGATTTAGTATCCAAATACAGAGCAGGCCTAATCATTCCTACAACAGGATTTGCTCATAGTATGTCTAGTTCTGCTCTAGATTATCGTAAAGACGGAATGATTACAGGGCTAGGCTCCAATATTTTTAAATTAGCCGGAAGTGTTTTACTCTATGGAATTATTTCAGCATTTCTATTTGGTTATTTAGGAGTGATTTTCTATGGCTAAAAATGAGACAGGGATTTATTTAAATCACTATGCAACCGTGGTAGGTCCTCTTGAAAAGAAGAGTCATCTAGAAAAACTAGAACTTTGTATGGACGATTATTATTTTGGAGAAAAGAGTTTTGAACAAGCAGAGATTAAAATGCAAAAAACTGCTTTAGATCAACTTCTAGCCAAAGCAGAACTAAAAAGTGAAGATTTATCTTTACTCATTAGTGGGGATTTATCGGATCAAATCGGGGTTTCTTCCATTGCTGCCGTTGCAAGCCAAATTCCTTTCTTAGGAGTTTATAATGCCTGTGCTACCTTTGTAGAATCTTTGATCCTAGCGTGTATGTATCTTAAGAATCATTCTAAAAATAAAGTGATATGTATGACTTCATCTCATAACCTACATGCCGAAAAACAGTTTCGTTTTCCTATTGAATATGGTGCGCCAAAGAAGAAAACTTCAACATTTACAACAACGGGAGCAGTTGCAACCTTAATATCCAAAGAAAAATCACGTTTTAAACTTGGCAATTATACCATTGGGAAGGCAATCGATATGGGATTAAATGATACTTCAAATATGGGCGCCATCATGGCTCCAGCGGCTGCCCAAACCATTTATAGACACCTTCAAGATAACAAAATGAGTCCGAAAGATTATGACATCATATTAACTGGAGATTTAGGGGAAGTGGGTTCTAAATTGCTAAAAGAATATTTCAAAACAACCTATCAAATTGATTTAAAAAATCATGTCGATGCAGGAAGTGATATTTATTTAGAAAAGGATAAAGAAAAAGTCCTATCGGGCGGAAGTGGACCAAGTGCTTTACCAATTTACCTATTCCATAAAGTTTTAAAAAATAAAAAGAATAAAAAAATCTTACTCGTAGCAACCGGTTCTTTACACAATCCCTTATTTGTCAATCAAAAACAGACCATACCAGCCATTGCACACGCGATTGAATTGGAGGTAATCTCATGATTTTTATCTATGCATTTTTAATATCCGGATTATTTTGTATGGTTGCCCAAATCTTGTTAGAAAATACAAAATTAACTCCAGGTCATGTAACTTCATTATTTACTGCTCTAGGAGCGGGTCTTTCATTTTTAGGGATCTATCCAAAACTCATAGAAATAAGTGGCGCTGGGGCAACGATCCTCATTAGCAACTTTGGACATTTACTGTACCAAGGCGTCATAGAAGGGTTTCATCAAAACGGATTTTTAGGATTATTTAGTGGCATGCTCACCAAAAGTTCTCTAGCGATTGCCTCAGCAGTGATATTTGCATTCTTATTTTCCTTTACTTTCAAACCGAAAGATTAATTATTTGCAATCATCATCTCTTTATGTTAAAATATTGTTTACCTAAAAAAGGGAGATGGTGATTCATGAATTATAACTATGCCATTGGAATTCCAAGAGAAAATAAAGAAATCTATTATTGGCCCATGAAATTACAACAAATTGATGAATTATTTACAAGTAAAAGCAAAGAAGAAGTATTAGATTGGTTAAAACAAAACGATTCGGTTTTAGAAGAAGAGGATGCTCAAAAACTTCAAATTATGAAAAGAGTTTCAGAAAAAAAATACATTACGGAACGATATACGTATATTGTGACCAATAAAAACTTCTTGAACTATGACATTAAACCTTTCTTACTTAATGATAAGAAATTAGTTCACAAACTTCAAAATACACTAATTCCATTTCAAAAGAGAATTGTTTCTGAAGTGTTAAGTAAAATGATTCCACTATTAAGTGAGAATATTGTTTTATTCTGTGAATATTTCAACTACTTGCCTTATGAAGAAAAAAGAGTCATTTGGACAATTTTATCAGAAGATAAACAAGTGGCAGACCAATTGAATCATAAAATCGAAACTCTAGAGATTCCTTTTATGAAACTAGAAAGAAAAGCAAGCTAGCTTTTTTTTATTTTGGATGCATACAATGTAAAAGGTGATACTATGCATCTGTACAAAACAATTAAAACCTTTTTATTTGATAAAGAGTACTTTGTTAATGTTTTTGATAGCCATATTCATTTATATGGTTTTTTACAAGTACTTTCACTGCAAGAAGAAGAAGCAAGCCTAAGATTTCCTGAATTTCTCTTGCAAATCAAAGGACAGGATTTTAGAGTTTTAAAACTGACCAAGAATGAGCTTTTAATTCAAGGAAAAATAAGTGAGATGAAATTCTTATGAAGAAAAGTTATGCCCTAGTCAAAGTGGATTGCTCAAACAAAGAAAGATTTTTGAAGTCCTGTCAAAAAAATAAACTTGATATATATGACACAAAGAGCAAGGATAGAGAATGGATTATTAAAATTAATGAAGAAGATCTTCCTAAATTAAAACGGATTTGGTATGTGGAGTATGAAGTTGTAGGATATACTGGATTTCATCAGGTAAAAAAACAACTGAAGAAGAATAGAGTTTTTCTAATTTGTGCGTTCATAGGAATCTTGTTTTTATTCTTCTTAAGTCATCTTGTTTTATCAGTGGAAGTGATTCATTCTTCTAGTGATATTAGAAATTTAGTGTTAAATGCTTTAGAAGAAAAAGGAATCAAAAAATATAGTTTTCAAAAATCTTATCAAGAATTAGAACAAATTAAAAAAGAAATCTTAGATGCCTATGAAAATCGACTCGAGTGGATGGAAATAGAAAACAGTGGAATGAAAGTTAAAGTAAGAGTAGAAGAAAGAAAATTGCAAGAAGAAACAAAGAAGAAAGAATCTTGTCATTTGATAGCAAAAAAAGATGGAATGATCAAATCAATTTCCTACACTGCTGGAGAAGCTCTAGTCAAACGCAACGATTATGTCAAAAAAGGGGACATTTTAGTGTCTGGAATCATTCATAAAGAGGACGAAGAAAAAGGGGTAGTGTGCGCTAAAGGAGAAGTCTTAGCAGAAGTATGGTATCAAGCCTCCTTAACGTTGCCCATGACTTATAAAGAAAAAATTCGAACAGGTAAAAAAAGATGGAATATGAAAATAAAAAATAATGCTATCAATGACTTTCTTTTCAAAAGTAGAATTGAAAATTTTGAAGAAGAGAGTAAACCTTTATTGAAAATATTGAATACTCAAATACTTTTTGTAACCCAGTATGAAATAGAGGAAGAAGAGAAGAAATACACCGAAGAAGAAGCAATGGAAAAAGTACTTCAGATGATTGATGAAAAATTTGCTACGATATTGAACGAAAAAGAAGAGATTCTATCAAAAAAAGTTTTAAAAAAAGAAGAAAACAATGGTATAATGAATGTAGAAGTTTTTGTAAGTGTCAAAGAAGAAATATCAATGACCCAAGAATTTCAAAGAATAAAGGGTGATGAAAATGGAGATGCTTTCTAACGCCATTATGGATATATGGCCAATGTTAACCATCTTTTTAGTCGTATTGATTTTAATAAGACTCATGTATATTCATAATAGTAGTGAAAAATTTGTTTTCTACAAAGAGTTTATGAACTTATTATTTATTATCTATGCTTTACTTTTATATCGATTGCTGACCAATGCCGAATTAAATTCTACGAGTGGAATGAATTTAGTCCCATTTCAGGAGATATTACGATATAAGGTTGGAAGTCCAGGGTTTAATACCAATGTGATTGGAAACATCTTAATTTTTATTCCGTTTGGATATTTTGTTTCGAGTTATATTAAAGCAAGTAAGATATCACATATTTTAATTGTAAGCAGTGTCACTAGTTTAGTCGTAGAAATAGTTCAAAAATACATAGGAAGAAGTTTTGATATTGATGATATTCTCTTAAACGTAGTCGGTGCTATTATAGGATTTCTAATCTTTATAGGATTCACTGCTATTAAGAAGCATTTACCAAAATTTATGAGAAGTGATTTATTTTATAATATAATTTGTATTATTATATGTGCCATTGCACTCATCTACTATTTAAAATTATCGGGAGTGAGTGTAGGAATATAGGAAGTGTGGGGGAGTATTTGATGAATATTCATGAAATTAACAATGAATATGGATATGAAGGATATGAATATCTAGATGAAGTCTTAGAGATTGCTTTGAAACATGAGCATGTAGAAAACGCCAGTTTCTCTATTATCTTTGTGGGAAACGAAGAAATCCAAAAGATCAATAGAGAATATCGTGGAATCGATCGAGTGACAGATGTCATATCTTTTGCGCTAGAAGATTTTAATGATGGAATTACAGATGAAACAAGACTTCTAGGAGACATCTATGTTTGCATTCCAAGAATGAAAGAACAAGCGTTAGAATATGGTCATAGTGAGAAAAGAGAACTTTCTTTTTTGTGTGTCCATGGTCTTCTACATCTTTTAGGATATGATCACACAAAGAGCAAAGAAGAAGAGAAAATCATGTTTTCTTTGCAGGAGGAAATCTTAAATGAAGCGGGAATCTCAAGGTAATCTATTCAAGCGCTTAATACGCAATACCATCCATTCCATTCATGGGATGAAAGTATTATTAAAAGAAGAGAAGAGTACTATTTTGGTTCTACTATATGCCATCATGGCTTTCTTAGGGTGTATTCTTTTGCAAGTGACATTTAAAGTATACTTTATCCTAGGAATTTGCTTTTTAATGATTTTAGCAACCGAACTATTAAATACCGCGATTGAAAACACCGTCGATTTAGTAACAAAAGAGTATCATGAACTTGCTAAAAAGGCCAAAGATCAAGGAAGTGCTGCGACTGGAGTCGTTGCATTGATTACATTCTTCATCATGATTTACCTCTTTTACCCATACATAATAAAATAGAATATAGGAAGTGATAATAATGAAAAGTGGTTTTGTAAGTTTAATTGGAAGACCCAATGTTGGAAAATCAACTTTATTAAATGCCATTCTAAACTTTAAAGTTGCCATAACTTCTGATAAAGCTCAGACAACAAGAAATATTATTCAAGGAATCTATAATGAAAGTGATGTTCAAATTGTTTTTTTAGATACTCCAGGAATCCATAAACCAAAAAGTAAACTAGGAAAAATTTTAAACAAAGAAAGTTATGCTTTAACAAAAGATGTAGACGCCATCTTATTTGTGGTAGATGCTCATGCAGGCTTTGGTAAAGGAGATGAGTTTATTTTAGAGAGTCTCAAAAAAAGTGATTCTCCAGTCATTCTCATTTTAAATAAAATTGACCAAATGTCGAAAGAAGAACTGATTTACACCATTGAAGAAGTCAAAGATGTATACCCATTTGCCGAGATTGTACCAGTATCTGCTTTAAAAAAAGATAATATCACTCATTTAATCGAAGTCATCAAAAAATACTTAACAGGAAATATTCGTTATTTTGATGAGGATATGGTGACTTCTTCTCCAATGTCGTTTATTGCCAGTGAACTTGTTAGAGAAAAACTTTTGAACCAAACCATTGAAGAAGTTCCTCATAGTCTAACATGTCTCACAACAAGATATGAAGAAAAAGAAAATCTTATTTCCATTGGGGTAGACATCATTGTAGATCGAGATAGCATTAAAAGAATTGTGATTGGTAAGGGGGGAGAACGTTTGAAAAACGTGGGAACTCAAGCTAGAATAGAACTCGAAGCCATGACAGGAAAAAAAGTTTTCTTAGAACTATTTGTGAAAACCATTAAAAACTGGAGAGAAAAAGAAAGCTACTTAAGCGAATTAGGATTCAAAGAATTAGATTTAAAATAATTGAATAAAAAAAGAATTCTTCTCCCATAATGAAAATAGAAGGGATGAAGAATATGACTAAAAAAGAAAAATATTGGAAAAAATTTCAAGAAACAGGGAAAATTGAATACTATTTAAAATATAAAGGAAAGATGTGATTAAAAGTGGTAGTGAAGTTAGAAGGAATCATTGTGAGAACAACAAATTATGGAGAAACTTCACTAATCCTAGATTTATTTACAAAAGAATTAGGAATCATAGGCATCATGGCCAAAGGAGTAAAGTCCTTAAAAAGCAAATTAAGGGCTTATACCATGAAGTTTACCTATGGTTTTTTTTATGTGTATTACAAAGAAGGGAAACTATCCATTTTAAAAGAAGTGGATCTGATCAATCCCTTTAAAAGAATCCATGAAGATTTAACTCTCATCTCTTACTTAAACTATATTACAGAACTCTCTGTTCAAACCTGGAAAGAAAGTGAAAATAAGGAAATATTTTCTTTCATGATAAATACACTAAAAAAAATCAATGAAGGATTTGATTCCTTTGTGTTAACCAGTATTTTAGAAATGAAATATTTACCTTTCCTAGGAGTTGGTATGGACTTATCTGGATGTGCCAAGTGTGGGAATACTCACAATATCGTGACCATCGATGGAGATGTAGGAGGACTGGTTTGTAAAAATTGTTATACGAATGAACGTATTGTCAATCCCAAAACCATTCAACTCTTAAGAATCTATGAGAAAATCTCGATTTCTTCCATAACGAAACTAGAGATAGAAGAAAAATCAGCAAGAGAGCTAAGTACCTTCCTAGAAGTCTATTATGCCCGTTATACAGGTCTTTATTTACAGAGTAAAGACTTCTTGAAGAAAACTTTAGATTTTTGAGAATTGCTCCAAATCTTACCAACAGTATTTACTTTTGCTTCTAAAATATTTATAGATTTCTTTTTAGTTTGTACTATATGAAGTCTATTTTTCATGATTTAATGACTGAAAATTTAGTGAATAGAGATCGATTTGACAGGAGTGATTGATGAGTCTTTGTTTGGAAATGATGTAGAAGTTTCACAATACAAGGCGAAAAAAATTGATTACAGTTATTAAAAAAATTAAGGAACACAATTTATATGCCAAAACAGAAAGTGATATTATTGCTGAACCAGATTTTTTAATGATTATTACAAGTGTTGGACAGATGGCTTATACAACAAATAATAACGTTTTAGTGGTTCCCATTGATTGTTTTAAAGATTAATAAATAACCATTGAAAATTGTATCAATCTTTAGTTTTGCAGCAATTTCTTGCAAAGCTAATTAAAAAGGGCATAAAAGCCCTTTTTTGCACCTTGTGTAATGATTGTTATTTTTTAATATTTTAAAATTTTTTTAATATTTTCTCTAGTATCGTATTTTTTATCC